>JBJHCB010000045.1:0-12024 GCA_050485805.1 Gemmatimonadota bacterium
CCGACGAGGTGAAGGTGGTCCGGGCCTTCTTCGAGTGGCTCCAGGACGGCGGGTTCGTCTTCCTGGGCTACCGGGCCTACGACCTGGTGGACCAGGGGGGGAAGGTGGCCGTGCAGGTGGAGCGGGGGTCGGGACTGGGGATCCTGAAGCGGGAGGAGGGCTCCTCCTACAGCCGCCCCGTCCCCCTGGAGGCCCTTCCGGAGTCGGTGCAGCAGATGGCGGAGGGAGGGCCCCTCCTCATCATCTCCAAGACCAACGCCCTTTCCAACGTCCACCGCCGGGCCCGGATGGACTACATCGGGATCAAGAAGCTGGATCCCTCGGGGAAGGTCATCGGGGAGCATCGGTTCCTGGGGCTGTTCACCTCCAAGGCCTACGCCGAGCCCGCGGACCGGATCCCCATCCTCCGGAAGAAGCTGGACTCGATCCTGGAGGACTCGGGGGTGCAGGCCGGATCCCACGACTACAAGGAGATCCACACGATCTTCAACTCCCTCCCCAAGGAGGAGCTCTTCCTCACCTCGGCGGAGGAGATCGGGGCAGACGTCCGCACGGTCCTCACCACCTTCCAATCCGATGAGGTCCGGGTGACGCTCCGGCGGGATCCCCTGCAGCGGGGGATCGCGGTGATGGTGATCCTGGCCAAGGAGAAGTTCTCGGGACAGGTCCGCAAGCGCATCGAGCGGGCCTTCGTCCGGCACCTGGACGGTGAGGTGCTGAACTACCACCTGGCCCTGGGGGAGGGGGACCAGGCCCGACTCCACTTCTACATGGCGGCCTCCCTGGAGCGAATGGAGGCCGTCACCAGCCGGGAGTTGGAGGAGGAGGTGCGACGCATCACCCGGGACTGGCGGGACCGGGTCCGGGAGGGGTTGGAGCGGGTCCGCCCGGCCGAGGGGGCCCGCCGCCTGGCCCGGGTCTACGGAGAGGCCTTTCCCCCGGAATACCAGGCCGTCACCGATCCGGCGGTGGCCGTCCGGGACATCCTGGAGCTGGAGGCCATGGTGGCGGAGGGGCGGGAGGTGGCGGTGGCCCTCTCCAACCCCGAGCCGAACCCGGGGGTCGCCGGGGGAGAACGGTTCACCGAGCTCAAGCTCTACCTCCAGCAATCGGGCCTCGTCCTGTCGGACTTCATGCCCATCCTGGAGAACTGCGGGCTCCGGGTGGTGACGGTGACCCCGTTCGAGGTCCGGGGTGGGGAGTCCGTCCGGGCGAACCTGCACTCGTTTGCGGTCCAGGCCCCGGACGGACAGCCCCTGGACATCGACGACGTGGGGTCCCGGCTGGCCCAGGCCGTCCTGGCGGTGCGGGCGGGCGAGGTCACCAACGACACCCTGAACACCCTGGTGGTGACCGCCGGGCTCAGCTGGCGGGAGGTGGACGTGCTGCGGACGTACGCCTCCTATGCCTTCCAGTCGGGGATCGTCCCCAGCCGACTCTCCCTGCCGGTGGCCCTGCGGAAGCACCCGGAGCTCGCCCGCCTCCTCTTCCGGTACTTCGAGATCCGCTTCGATCCCGACGGCCCGCGGATCCGCGAGGACCGGGACCGGGAGGCCGAGGGAATCCGGTCCCGGATCGTGGAGGCCCTGGGGGCCGTCTCCGTCCTCTCCGACGACCGGGCCCTCCGGCGTCTGAAGGAGCTCGTGGAGGGCACCATCCGGACGAACTACTACCGGTGCGGGGGCCGGGCTCCCACCCGGCGGTCCGGGGGAGCTCCCTACCTCTCCCTCAAGTTCGACTGCGGGCTCCTGGAGGGGACGGCCCGGACGCGCCTGCGCTACGAGGTCTGGGTGCGCTCCGCCCGGATGGAGGGGGTGCACCTCCGGGGCGCCCGGGTGGCCCGGGGGGGGATCCGCCACTCGGACCGCCCCGATGACTTCCGCACCGAGATCCTGGGGCTCGTCCGGACCCAGATGGTGAAGAACGCGGTCATCGTTCCCGGGGGCTCCAAGGGGGGATTCGTGACCCTCCGCTCCGTCCCGCCGGAGGAGATGACCGACGAGGCTCGGGAGCAGTACAAGACCCTGATCCGCGGGCTCCTGGACATCACCGACAACCTCCGGGGGGGAGAACCGGTAGCCCCGGAGCGGGTGGTGGCCTACGACGACGCCGATCCCTACCTGGTGGTGGCCGCGGACAAGGGGACGGCGAAGTTCTCCGACGTGGCCAACGGGGTGGCGGAGGAGTATGACTTCTGGCTCGGGGACGCCTTCGCCTCGGGGGGGTCCAACGGCTATGACCACAAGGAGGTGGGGATCACCGCCCGGGGGGCCTGGGTGTGCGTCCGCCGGCACTTCCTGGAGATGGGAAAGGACATCCAGGCGGAGCCCTTCACGGTGGCCGGGATCGGGGACATGAGCGGGGACGTCTTCGGGAACGGAATGCTCCTGTCGCGGAAGATCCGACTGGTGGCGGCCTTCGACCACCGGGACATCTTCATCGACCCGGATCCGGACCCGGAGACCGGCTACCTGGAGCGGCAGCGCCTGTTCGCCCTGGGCCGATCCTCCTGGCAGGACTACGACGCGACCCGCCTCTCCCCGGGAGGGATGATCATCCCCCGGGGATCCAAGGAGGTGGAGCTCTCTCCCGAGGCCCGGACGGCCCTGGGAATCGAGTCCGAGGAAGCGCTGGACGGGGAGTCCCTCATCCGCCACATCCTCCGGGCTCCGGTGGAACTCCTCTGGAACGGGGGGATCGGGACGTACGTGAAGGCGGCCCGGGAGACCCACGGGGACGCCGGTGACGCCTCCAACGACGCGGTCCGGGTGAACGCCGAGGAGCTCCGGTGCGGGGTGGTGGGGGAGGGCGGCAATCTGGGATTCACCCAGGAGGCCCGCGTCCGCTTCGCCCTGGCCGGCGGGCGGATCAACACCGACGCCATCGACAACTCCGGCGGAGTGGACCTCTCGGACCGGGAGGTGAATCTCAAGATCCTGCTGGGGAGCGTGGTGGAGGAGAGCGGGCTCACCCTGGAGGGAAGGAACGAGCTCCTCCGGGAGCTCCAGGATCCGGTGGCCGAGCTGGTCCTGGAGGACAACGAGGCGCAGAGCATGGCCGTATCCCTGGACGAGCTCCGGGCCCGGGAGGGGGTGGACGATCTCCGGGACCTCATGGCGGGGATGGAACGGACGGGCCTCCTGGACCGCGCCGCAGAGCACCTCCCCACCTGGGAGACCCTGGAGGAGCGGCTGGGGGCAGGAAAGAGCTTCACCCGCCCCGAGCTCGCGATCCTGCTGGCCTACGCCAAGCGGGCCCTGGCCCACGACCTCCTCCGGAGCACCGTGCCGGAGGACGCGGCGGCCGCCCGGTATCTGCGGAGCTACTTCCCCCCCCAGGCGCTCCAGGTGGCGGGGGACCAACGGGTGGAGGGTCATCGCCTCCGCCGGGAGATCGTGGCGAGCCAGCTCACCAACGACCTGGTGGCCGTCATGGGAGCGGGCTTCATCCACCGGGTGAGCCGGGGGGTGGGGCGTTCGCCTGCGGAGGTGGCCCGGGCCTGGCTCATGGCCGCTCGCCTCACCGACCACGATGCCGTCCTGGACTGGCTCCGCATGGGGGGGGACATGCCCCTCTCGGTGGCGTATCGATGGCTCCTGGGCTTCTCCAGGGTCCTGGAACGGACCACCCGGTGGCTCCTGACGAACCAGCAGGCGGAGCCCCAGTCCCGTGCCGTCCTGGAGGAGGATCTCCGGGATCTGGCCCGGCTCCGGGAGGCCTTCCCCGAGATCGTCTCCGGGAAGGACCAGCAGATCTTCGAGCGTCTCGTGGAGGAGTTGAAGGGCGACGGGGCGGAGGAGGGGTTTGCCAAGCGTCTCATCACCCTCCGGTTCCTGGATCAGCTCCTGGAGATCCTGCGGGTGCATCGGAGGACGGGGGCGGACCCGCTGGACGCCGCCCGGACCTTCTACCGGGTCTCCGCCCTCTTCTGGATCCCCTGGGTCCGGGAGACCCTGTTCGAGACGGCCGGCGACGACCGGTGGGAGCAGCGGGCCGCACAGGCCCTCTCCGACGACCTGACCTGGGCGCACCAGCGCCTGGCGGCCGCCGTCCTGGAGCTTCGGAGGGAAGCGGATTCGGTGGACGGAGCCATGGACATCCTCACCGAGCAGCACCGGGACCGGATCGATCGATTCCAGGAGACGGTGCGGGAGGTGGAGGGGGGAGAGACCACCACCCTGGCGGCCCTCACCGTCCTGGTGCGGGAGCTCATGGCGCTATCCGAGGCCCTGCCCTCGGATTCCATCGCTCCCGCCTGAATCCGGGGACCGCCCCCCACGGACGGCTCCCCCCCCGGGGACCGACCCGGACGAAGAACGCCCACCGCGGAGACTCCGCGGTGGGCGTTTCCCATGGGAGGGGCGGGGAAAGGGGCGAGGGGACGGAACGGCTGCCCCCCCGGGACCTCAGCGGCCGGCGGCCTTCAGCGCCTCGTCCACGTACCCGTCCACCGACGCCAGTACCCGGACCACGTCCTTCCGCTCTTCCGCTCCGGCCAGGTCCGATGCGAAGCGGAGGAACACGTCGCGCATGGAGTCGCGGCGGGCCTGGGGGCCCTTCCGGCCCGTACCCCTGGCCCCTCCCGAGGACCGGGTCCGGGACTTCCGCTTCTGGCCCGGCTGGGCCAGGCTCTTCTTCCGCTTCACCTGGAGGGGGAAGCGGGCGTTGAACTGACGGAGGGAGAGCTTCTGGAGACCGGCGTCCACCTTCTTCGCCTTCTCGAAGAGCTCGGAGGTCCCGATCTCCGGGTTCCGCTCCAGCTCTGCCTCCACGAACTGCATCACCCGCTCTTCATTCTTCGCCATCATGGACTCCATACCCAAAAGGGAAAAGGAACGTCGAGAACGCCAAATATGGAATCAATTATGTAGACATTCGGGTTACTGTCAACGGGATAATGCACGCCGACCAGTCGATCCCGGGCCGAAACCTCTTCCGTCAGCCGCCGGAGGGACCGGGGGCCACCATCACCCGGAGGCCGTATGTCTCTTCGAAGAGACTCCGCTTCCTGGAGACCGCCCACCGCTCCAGGAGGAGGTCCCCCTCTCCCTGGAGGGTCAGGTGGAGCTCGAGTCCCCGGGTCTCCACGGCCACCTCCTCCACGAGCTGGAGGTGCTGCCGGTCCAGGGCGTCCGCGATGCGGAGGATGGAGGCCAGCTGGTCCACCCGCACCCGGGTCTCGGGGGAGAGGCCCATGTACTCCACGTGGTGGGGCTGGGGATGCCCCTTCCGGTGGTAGCGCGCAATGTTCGCCACCACCTGGTTCTCCTCGGGGGAGAGGCCCGGGAGCTCCGAGCGGGAGATGAGATACAGGGAGTGCTTGTGATGCTTCTTGTAGGCGATGAAGGTCCCGACATCGTGGAGGATGGCCGCCGCCCGGAGGAGCTGCCGATCCCTGGGTCCCAGCCCGTGGAGCTCCCTCAGCCGGTCGAAGAGGAGGAGGGCGAGGCGGGCCACCTGGAGCCCGTGGGCCTCGTCGAACATGAACCGCCGCCCCAGGGTGATGGCCGCCTTGACCATCTGCTCCTCCTGCACGGCATCCCTCGAGCTCCCTGCGGTCAGGGTGGAGGCCAGGTCCAGGATCGTACCCTCCCGGACCCCGACGTGGGGGACGAGGATCTCGCCCACCCCGGCCAGGGTGGCCAGCCGGAGATAGACCAGGGCCGCGGGGAGGATCACGTCGGCCCGGTCGTCCCGCAGGTTCAACTGGGTCATCCGCTCCCGGTAGGAGAGCCGGGTCAGGAGCTGGATGGCCGCCTCCAGGTCCCGCACCGGCAGCCGGCTCACCCCGGCGTCGTCGGGGTGGGCGGCGGCCAGCTGGGCAAGCGCCTCGATGTTCCCCCCCGTGGCGATGAACCCCGAGGGCGCCCAGTACTGCGCAGGCGCGGGGATGCGGAGGATGGAGACATACTCCTCCAGGAGGCGCTGGAGCCGTCCCGGGTCGTCGGCCCCCTCGGACAGCTCCTCCAGAAGGCGGACGGACCCCATGGTGTGGGACTCGCTCCAGAGCATCCCGGCGTCATCCACGAGGGAGATCTCCACGCTCCCCCCTCCCAGGTCCACCATGACCCACTTCCCTCCGGTGAGGTCGATACGGGACCCCACGGCGGCGTGGACCAGGCGAGCCTCCTCGCCTCCGGTGATCACCTCCAGTCGGATGCCGCTCTCCCGCTGGATCCGCTCCGTGAGAAGGGGGCCGTTGCGGGCCTCCCGGACCGCAGAGGTGGCCACGGCCCGATGGTGCTCGATCCCCAGGGCGTCCATCCGCTCCCGGAAGTGCACGAAGGCCTGGACGGCGGCGTCCATGGCGGTGGAGGCCATCCGTCCACGGAGGAAGACCTGGTGCCCGAGGCGGACGGGGACCCGCTCGCTCTCCATCTCCAGGAACCGACCCGGGGCCACGAACCGGGCCGCCAGGAATCGGATGGCGTTGGAGCCGGTGTCCACGGCGGCCACCGGGAAGGGATGGGTCAGCGGCTCGGGTGGCAGAGGCGGGGGCTTCAGGGCGCTCGCTCCAGGGAGAGGGTGAGACGGAGCGAGAGGCCCCGGAGGTCCCGGGGCTGGACGCCCACCAGCGGACGGGGGTTCAGGGGGAGCCGGTAGGCGACCCGCGCGCCGGTCCGAAGAGGCCCCACCGACCGGAAGGACCGGGACAGGGACGGCTCCACCAGGAAGAAGTTGCGGGAATCCAGCTCGGACCCCAGCGTCGGCGACCGGATCCGGGCCGTGCCCGCACCCAGGAGAACTCCCGCCGACCACGGGTCGCGGGCGGTGAGGGAGGGGCGTCCCATCTCCACGAACACCCCCCCATACCCGAGCCTCAGCTCCGAGCGATCGGGGGCCTCGTCCCGGGACACCCGGGGGGCGTCCAGGACCACCACCCCCTCCCCTCCGGCCTGGAGCCAGGGGAGGAGGTCCACCCCGGCGCGCCCCCCCACCTGGGGCGAGAGGGTTCCCTTCAGGGTCCCCGCTCCCAGGGTGAGCGCCACATGGGCTCCGACCCGTCCATCGGGGCCGAGGCCGGGAGGGGGGGCCTGGGCGGCCGAAGGGGTCCCCACCGCCCAGGACGCCAGGAGGAGGAGGAGGGGAAGGCGGTGGACAGGGCGGAGGTGAAGGGACGGCAAGGCCGAGCGTCCTCCCGGGGACTCATCGGGTGCGGAGGAGGGTGAACCGGATGGACCGGGATGGGTGGGTCTGACCCTGGGAGATGCGGATCACCGCGCCCGCCCCGCCGGCTACGGCGAAGCGTAGGTGGGTCGCCCCACCTCCCACAAGCTCCACCTCCACGGGGGTGTCGGATGCGAGGCTGCGTGTGCGGATGGGGTAGGGCCGGATCTGGAGCTGGTGGAAGAGGGAGGGGTGGCTCCAGCTCTGGAGCCGATGACGGCTCTCCAGCCCGGGGACGCGGGAATCGGCATAGACCGCCACTGCCCAGTCCGCGATCCAGTCGTGGAGGAGATCCTCTCCCCCCAGGCGCTCCGCCAGGTTGGCCACCCCGGCGTTCGATGCGTCCACCAGCGCGCGGAGGAGCCCCGCGTCGCTCCCCCCCCTGCGGTCCGCGGCATACCGCAGGAACTGGTGGGCCGCCCCCCGGGCCTCGAGGGTGTCGTCCTCGTCGAAGGGAGAGTGGGCCGACGGATCCCTCAGGTAGCGCTCGAACCGGAGGATGTTGGAGAGGTGATGGGCGTTCACCGCGTCCAGGACCCGCTGGCCTCCGGCCTGGAGGTCCGAGAGGCCGAGGTTCGACCGGGGTTGCAGGCCGCTGGCCCGGTAGAAGAGGAGTTCTTCCGCGGTGTGACTGAGCCCCTCATTCAGCCAGGTGTCCTCGAACGGGGTGGGCGACTGGAGTTCGTGGAGTCGGCGGGCGGCGTTCACCAGGTGCTGCTGCTCGTGGGCCATGGTGGATGGGGTGTTCCGGCGCACGGCGGCCCGCCCCCAGACGTTGTCCGGGTTACGCCCGGGCTCGGGGACCATGAGATACAGGATCTCCCCCTGGTTGGAGGTGGGGCATCCCTGGAGCCGTGAGGTCCCCGTCCGGGGGAACAGATCCCGGGCGTAGAAGAATCCGCCCACGAACCGCTCCGAACCCTCTTCGGTGAGCCGGTTGACCTCCCGGGTGAAGAACAGGATGGTCCGCCCGTTCCCGTCCAGGTCCGTGGGTTGCCCGAAGTGGGTGTCCAGGACCGGGACCACCAGGGTGTCGAACGCCGCAGCCATGTGGGCGTAGTCGTCGGAGGTGAACCCCCCCGCCGGATTCAGGGTGTCCGCCACCACGATGGCCCGCTGGGAGACGGCCATGACCCGGGCCCCACGGGGCATGGGATCTTCGCAGGCGGAGCGGGGCTGGGCGTTCAGGGTGAGGAGGGAGCCCACCGCCGGGATCCCGGCCGGGGCCACGCCGGGGAGCTGGGAGGGGCCACCGATCCCCGCGGCCCGCACCCTTCCGGCCAGTTCCGCCCGCTCCCGGGCACGGAGCTCCGCGTCGAAGCCCCCGTCCCGGAGGTGGACATGGGTGTGGGGATCCAACACCTCCGTCCGGTCCGGTGAGGGGAAGCTCGGCGCGGGAGGGCCCGCTGCAGGTCCCACCCCCTCCGCCAAGAAGCGAAGGCGGGTCAGGTTCGTGGAGGGGACCTCCCCGGAGTAGGCCACCAGCACGTACTCGCCTCCGTCCCCCGGAGCGCGGATGCAAAGCTCCGCTCCTCCACCACCCCTGGCCTGCTGGGCCCCGCCCACGGGAAGGACCGCCGCATCGGCCACGTCACAGGTGACGGCCACATTGGGGTCGGGGCCCGTCAGGTCGGAGGTGCAGGCGCCCACTCCCAGTCCCACCCCCAGAAGGAGTGCGGCGAACCACCCGGACCTCCTCCGGATTCCCATTTCCGCCGGGAGGTGGGAGAGAGCGGGGGAGGGGGGCCGGGCCATGCGCCGTCGGGAAGAGAGGTGGACGAGGGAGAGGGTGTCCGGTTCCCGGATACACCGACGGCCCATCCGAGGATGGGCCGTCGACCTTCGTGCAATCGGGACGGCCGGATTCGAACCGGCGACCCCCTGAACCCCATTCAGGTGCGCTACCGGGCTGCGCCACGTCCCGAAGACCGCCAATCTAACCGGACCCCCAGGGGGACTCAAGGTCAGGCGTCGGCGATCTCCACCCGGGCCCGCTCCACCCGGTACCCGATCCCCCGAACGGTGGTGAGGACGTCGGGGCTTGCGGGGTCCCGCTCCAGCTTCTTGCGGAGCCGGTGGACGGTGGCGTCCAGGACGGCCTCGCTGTCCTGGTCCGTTCCCCAGATGTCCCGGAGAAGGTCCTCCCGGGGGACCACCCGACCTCCGGCCTCCACCAGACGCTCCAGGAGCTCGAACTCCCTTCCCGTCAGGGGGGTGCTCCCCCGGGCGTGGGTGAGGGTCCGGGAGAGTCGCTCCACGCGCAGGGCCTCTGCGTGGGCGATCTCCTCCGCACCGGTCCGCTCCTCGGGCCGTCGGCTCTGGAGCAGGTGGGACCGAAGGAGGACCGTGGCCACCGTATGGGGCGGCGACACCACGTCGTCGGCTCCAGCCGAGAGGACGCGAAGCGCAGCCTGGGGGTCAGCCGAGTTCAGGAGGAAGAGGATGGTTGCCCGGGGGCAGAATCCGCGCAGTTCCTCCACCATCTCCCACGACCCCTCCCGATCCGCCGCTGCCAGGAGCATGAGATCCGGCCCGATCATCTCCGCCAGCTTCCTGGCCTCGGCCGGGTCCTCGGCGGCGTACGTGTGGATCCCCTCCGCCTCGAGTCCGGCGATGAATCCCGGAGTCAGGCGTCCGAGCCCGAGGAGAAGCGCAGAGCGCGCGGGAACAGGGCGGGATGAGGGGTCTTCCCGGGTGGGGGCGGGCGAGGTAGGACTGAATCCGATCATTGCTGGGGGATCATCCACTGGGCATGTATGGTGGCAGCGCACCCCGGCCCCGGGAAGATCGGACGACATCTCCGACCAGCTGCGGGCGGCAGCGGGAGCGGCGAGGGCTTCGTCCGGAATCTTCCGGAAGAGAACCGGGGAGTACTGATCAGGAGTTCTCAGGATGTAAGACGCTCGAAGCCTCCAAAATGTTGCATCCCCCCCCTCGGGGGCGGACCCGAGGCGGCACACGATGGGGGCTCCGAGAGGGGTTCGACCGGGGACTACACGGAGAACCAAGAGGGCCGAGCAGGGGTGCCCCGAGGCCCGAGGCCCGAGGAAGGTGCGGGTCACCCCCCGATTGGAGGCGCCGGTCACCCCGGCGGGTCACCCCCGAAGGCCCGTGCGGGTCACCCCAGGTCACCCCAGGAGGGGCGCGCCAGGGCCGTTTTCCCGGCCCGAGGCAAGGCGCCCGGCCCAGGGTTGACACCCCCTGGGGGTGGGGGTATACTCAGGGTCCTTGTTGCGGGGTGGAGCAGCCTGGTAGCTCGTCGGGCTCATAACCCGAAGGTCGCGGGTTCGAATCCCGCCCCCGCTATGCAGGAACGGAGCGCCGCCTCTGGCGGCGTTTCCGCGTTAGCGACCGGAACGGAGGTCCGACGCCTCGGATCACCCGTCCGGAGGATGACCCTGGCTCGGGGGAGGCAGATGATCGACAGCGTCGGAGGATCAGCGCGGTGGATCGTGACGGACCCCATTCCGGGATGGCTCGTGGCCGATACCTGGTCCGACCCGGCGGCCCGGGCTGGGGAAGAGCACCGGTAGCGGAGAACACCGCCTTCCGAGCGCTCCTCCCGCCCGTGCCGAAGCCGGCCCGGGCGTTTTTTTGGCCAGGTAGCTCAGTTGGTAGAGCACACGACTGAAAATCGTGGTGTCGGCGGTTCGATTCCGTCCCTGGCCACTGGGTGTTGGGTGGGTGTCTGGGGTTCCGACCCAGGGGTCGGTGTGGGAAACAACAGAGGTCCGTAGCTCAACTGGTAGAGCACCGGTCTCCAAAACCGGCGGTTGGGGGTTCGAGTCCCTCCGGGCCTGTTGGATGCGTGTGCCCGGATGTGGGTCTGCCGGATGGATGGCCGGGCGCGGGTCCCCGTGGAGGATCCACGGGCCCCCATCGTCTAACGGCTAGGACTCCACTCTTTCAAGGTGGCGGTCGGGGTTCGATTCCCCGTGGGGGCATGGGGCCTTGGCTCCGATAGCAGGCAAGGCAGGATTGTTGGTGCGGCACGAAGCAGGACGTGGTTCAGGGGCTGTAGCTCAGTTGGTTAGAGTGCCGGTCTGTCACACCGGAGGCCGCGGGTTCGAGTCCCGTCAGCCCCGCTTGGCTTTTTGAAAATCCGGGTCCATCGGTTGATCGGGGCCGTAGCTCAGTTGGGAGAGCGCCTGAATGGCATTCAGGAGGTCAGGGGTTCGATTCCCCTCGGCTCCACTCCAGGGGATTCCTGGGGCTCGGGTGGCGGAATTGGTAGACGCGCAGGATTCAGGATCCTGTGGGGGAAACCCTGTGAGGGTTCGAGTCCCTCCCCGAGCATGATTTCACCGTCGCCGCTTGTCCGGAAACGGAGCAGGTCCGCCCACGTGCTGGAATTGGTAGACAGGCTGGTTTGAGGGACCAGTGCCGGAAACGGCGTACAGGTTCGAGTCCTGTCGTGGGCATTCCATGATGAACGGCGGTAGGGATCGCCCCAGGAAGCGAGGTTGGGCGAGCGCCCGTAGCTCAATTGGATAGAGCGCTTGACTACGGATCAAGAGGTTGGGGGTTCAAGTCCTCCCGGGCGCATTGCACGGGTTTCCCGGCGCTCCTGGGCGGCCGGCGGGCCGGGCGCGTAGCTCAGTTGGTTAGAGCGCTACGTTGACATCGTAGAGGTCAGAGGTTCGAATCCTCTCGCGCCCATCGCTCCTGCGGGGGCGGCACCTGCACGGAGCAGGCCGGGGTCCGTCCCCGGAACCCTCCGTCCTGTCGTTGGGGCCGTAGCTCAGTTGGGAGAGCGCTAGAATCGCACTCTAGAGGTCGGCGGTTCGATTCCGCCCGGCTCCACTCCGTCGCCACCATAGCTCAGCTGGTAGAGCACGTCATTCGTAATGACGGGGT
>JBJHCB010000046.1:0-11107 GCA_050485805.1 Gemmatimonadota bacterium
CGAAGAGGACCAGAAGGTGTGGATGGAGGAGACCATGGAGTATCTGGGAGAGCGGTACCCGGACCTCACCGAGGGGGACCTCCGGGAGCTCTTCACCCTGGGGATGCGGTTCTGCCGCCCTGCCATCTCCCACGGCCGGTCCGGAGCCACCGAGGAGTCGGAGCCCGAGGCCGAGGCCCCTCCCGCCCCCGCCGAGGGCGAGGCCGTGGGTGCCGCCGCGGGTGAGGCCAGCGCGGTCTGACGCCACGGGTCGCCCCGCCCCCTCTCCGTTTTCCCCCCGAATGCCGGAGTCCCCGCGGCGCCCGGCGTCACCCGGTCCCGATTCCCCCCAGGCCCCGTCCCCTTCGGGGTGGCCCCACCCGGGGCCGCATCCTAGATTGCGGGGTCGCCGGCCGGCCGCGCCCCGGAACCCATCCCTTCCACCCGGGATCGACTCCGAATGACCCACCGCTTCTGGAGCTCCGAGGAGTACGACGAGCGGGCTCACCATCTCTACAATGAAGGGGACTTCGACGGGGCCCTCGAGACGTTGAAGGAGGGCCTCGCGCTGTATCCGCACGCCGTGGACCTCTACGTGGGCCTCGGCTACGCCCGCCTCGCCCGGGAGGAGTTCGCCTGGGCGCGGGCGGCCTTCGAACGGGCCCTGGTCCTGGATGCGGGGCACGAGGACGGGATGGTGGGGATGGGAGAGGTGCTCCTCCGGCTGGGCTCCACCGACGAGGCGCTCCGCCTCTTCCGGGAGGTGGAGTCCATGGGGTTCGAGGACGACGTCGAGCTCATGCTCACCATGGGTCGGGCGCTCTACCGGGAGGGGCTCTACCCTCTCTCCCGGGACCTCTTCGCCCGCCTGGCGGCCGCTCGCCCCGACTGCGCGGAGGCGGTGGCTTCGGTGGGGTACGCCCTCCACCGGCTGGGGGACGAGGTGGGGGCCGCGCGGCAGCTCCGCCGGGCGCTCCGAGCCGCCCCGGACCTCCACGAGGCCCGGGTCTATCTGGGGCACCTCCTCTACGACCGGGGGGACGGAGAGGGCGCCCTGCGGGAATTCGAGCGGGTCCCCCCTCCGGAGCACTGGGACGTCCTGGCGGTGCACCGCCTCCTGGACCTGAAGGTGTCGGTGCTCCGGTGGAGCCGGGAGGATCCCCGCCTGGAGCCCTGGAACCGCCGGCTGGAGGAGCTGGAGGTCTGGGAGGACGATCCCACGGAGCGCCTCCTGGCGGAGGTGGAGGCGCGGGTCCTGGGTCGTGATCCCCTCTGGCGCCTGCAGGACGAGAACCAGCTGGAGCTCTTCGAGGGAGGCGGCCTGGACGCCGCGGACGGATCGGAGGTGGAGGTGGGCCTTCGCGGAGGCCGTCGACTCCGGGGCTCCTGCCTGGATGTGGTCCGGCAGATGAGGGACGAGGCGGGCTTCGGGCACGAGGGGCTCATGGACTACATGCGGAGGATGGCCGAGGGGTGGCACGAACAGTTCGGCGTGGAGGTGCCCTTCTCGGACCCCGGGCGGTTCCTCCGGGCCGCCGGAGAGGCCGGGCTCCTCTTCCTGGAAGAACTGGACTGAGCCTCGGACCCCGGTCTCCCGGGGAAGCCGGGAACCCACCCTCACCCCACCACCGCACGGAGTCGAAATGCCCCTGGATCGGGACCTCCTGACCCGTTTCCACCGCGTCCTCGTGGAGGAGATCCGCGACACGTCCCCGGAGTACCTCTCCGGCGAGTTCACGGTGGCGGAGATCTACCAGAAGCTCGTTCCCTATGGCGTTCATCGCGCCCGCCTGGGGGTGGAGATGAACGGGGACTATGAGGACGCCCTCCTCCGCCTCCTGGCCGGCGAGGGAGAGTTCCTCCGGATCCAGTCGGATCCGGCCCGGAAGCGGATCAAGCGGGAACTGGACTCCTCGAACCCGAACACGGGGATCTACCGGGAGTTCGCAGCCGTCGGGGTGCGCCTGAATGCGGACCGCATTCCCCCCGAGCCCCCCGGGCCGGGGAAGGACCGCACCTCCACCGAGGACCCGGTCGGCCCTTCCGCCGACCCCCCCTCCGGTCCCCATCTCTTCGAGCTGGCCATTCCGGGGGGGGAGGAGTCCGGCGATGCATCCACCGGAAAGGCGAGGACGGCCGCAGGGAGCTCCCAGGCGGGGAAGGGAAGGTCCCAGGGCGGCGTGCGGGAGCCGGACCCCGCCGCTGCGCTGGCTCCCCCGGCGAAGGCGGGGGAGGCCCCCACCGGCGGGGGGCCGGACGCCTCCGGGGGAGCTCCCGGCGCGAGCCTCCACCCGGGGAGCGGGACCGGCCACCGCCCCACCTCCTGCCCCGGATGCTCCCGTGGACTCCCGGACCGGGACTCCCTCCGCTTCTGCCCCCTGTGCGGGGTGAACGTCCTGGTGCGGGAGTGTCCGGCATGCAGCGAACCCCTGGAGTGGGAGTGGTCCTTCTGCGTGGCGTGCGGCACCGCCGTGGACGCGGACTGACCGGGTCACCCCCTGCTGGTGGGAGGGGGGCTTCGCGCCTTCCCCGCCCACCCGCCGTCCTGGCGACCGTCTGCCTGCTTCTCGTGGCGGTGGCGGGCTGCCTTCGGGACCCTCCACCCCCCACCGACCCGGAGCTGGCGGAGGCCCTGGGTCTGCCGGCTTCCACGCCGGTCCACCGGGTGGTACTGACGGGGCAGCGGGAGTCCACCCGCGTGCTCCCGAGGGAGGTCCGGATCCGGGACGGGGACCTGGTGCAGTTCGTGGCCCTGGACCGGCGGGTCTACGCGATCCGGTTCGAGTTGGGATCCATGTCCCCCGAGGCGAGGGAGTTCCTGGTGGGTACCCGACAGGAGGGGTCCCCTCCCCTGGCCAGCGAGGGCGCCCGCTTCGTCCTCTCCTTCCGGGAAGCGCCGGCCGGGCGATATCCCTTCACGGTGGAGGGCTACGGGGACGGGGTCCCCGGCGCGGTGGTGGTGGAGGCCCCGGACTGACGCAGCGCCCCTTCCGGAGGGGCGGCCCACGCTCCGGGGGGACGCCCCGGGGTGGCGCCCGCCCCCCGCCAACGGTATACTGCCGCGGCCCGTGGGCGCGCGAGGCGCCGACCCCACCCGGATCCCAGGACGGCCGGTGGAGGGCCCTCCATCCCCGGACGTCGTCCGGGGCTCGCCCACCCTCCTTCCCTGATGGCATGGCGCGAATCGCCCTCATCCCCGGAGACGGGGTCGGCTCTGAGGTCACCGACGAAGCGGTAAGGGTCCTGGAGGTCCTCCGCGACTCCGGCTTCGATGCGCTGGCGTGGGAGAGCTGGGACCTGGGTGCGGAGCGGTTCCTTGCCACCGGCACCACCATCACGGACGAGGAGTTCCGCTCCCTGGCCGAGGACTTCGACGCCCTCCTCCTGGGCGCCCTGGGTGACCCCCGGGTGCCTTCCAACGAGCATGCCCGGGACATCCTCCTGGGGCTCCGCTTCCGTCTGGATCTGTACGTCAACTACCGACCCTGCCGCCTTCTCCACCCGGAGATCTCTCCCCTCAAGTCCGGGGGGGACCGGCCCATGGACCTCCACGTCTTCCGGGAGAACACGGAAGGGGTGTACGTGGGGATGGGGGGGAACTTCAAGGCCGGGACCCCGGACGAGGTGGCGGTCCAGGAGGATCTGAACACCCGAAAGGGCGTGGAGCGCATCATCCGGGCGGCCTTCGAGCACGCCCGGGATCGGGGGTTCGAACGGGTCACCCTGGTGGACAAGGCCAATGCCATGCCCCAGGTGGGCGCGCTCTGGCGGCGCACCTTCCGGGAGGTGGCGGCAGACTTCCCCCTGGTGGAGACGCGGGCCATGTACGTGGATGCCATGGCCATGGACCTGGTCCGGAACCCGGATGCCCACCAGGTGGTGGTGACCTCGAATCTCTTCGGGGACATCCTGAGCGACCTGGCCGCCGTTCTCACCGGCGGGCTCGGGATCGCCCCCTCCGCCAACCTGCACCCGGGGCGCCACGCCCTCTTCGAGCCGGTCCACGGGTCCGCCCCCGACATCGCCGGGTCGGGTACCGCGAACCCCATGGCCGCCATCCTCTGCGTGGGGCTCCTCATGGAGTACCTGGGGCACGAGGAGGTGAGGACGGAGCTGGAGGCCGTGGTCACCGAGGCGCTGGCCCGGGGCATCACCACCCCGGACCTGGGCGGCACCCGGAGCACCCGGGAGGTGGGGAGCTGGATCGCGTCCGAGCTGAACGACCGCCTGGTGCATTGGGTTCCGGACCCGGGACCCCGAACGGAGTGAGTCGCCCATGACCCAACGACCCAGCCTGGGACAGGTTCTCCGGCGGTACGGCCGGATTGACGAGGAGGACCAGGAGGCCGCCCTGGCCTACCAGCGGAGCAACGGGGGATACTTCGGAGAAGCGCTCGTGGCCCTGGGGAGGGTGACCCGGGAGGAGCTGGAGTTCGGGCTGGCGACCCAGTTCGACCTCCCGTACGTGTTCCCGGATCCCGAGTCGGTGGACCGGGATGCCGCCGAGTTCGTGTCGCCGGAGTGGGCGCTCACCCACCTGGCCATCCCCATCGCCCGGACCGACGTCGGACTCACGGTGGTGGTGGACTCCCCCATGAAGGTGGAGCCCCTGGCGGAGCTGGAGCGCCGCACGGGCCTGGAGGTCCAGCTGGCCATCGCGTCGCCGTCCAAGATCCGGGAGCTCATCCGGGAGGTCTATGACCGGGGAGGGACCGATCCCGACGCTCCCGCCAGCCGACCGGCCATGAGCCTGGACGAGTTCCTGGACCTGGCGGTGGCGGAGCGGGCGGTCCGCTTCGGGATCTCGGAGCGGGGCCGCCGGGCCCTGGGTTGGTGGGAGGAGCGGGGGACGATCCACCGCCGGCATCTCACCTCCGGATGGGAGGATGCGCTGGAGCGCCGTCTCGCTCCCGGGCCCCGGGAATGGGCCGGAGAGGCGTCCGTCCCTGTATGGGAAGCCCGCCTGGCGTACCGTGGAACCGAGATGGGGGTCGAGGTCCGGAGCCTTCGGGCCGATCGGGGGCGGGAGCTCCTCCTCCGTCCCACCCCCGACGAGGGGCCCCTGGACGACGAGTTCCTTCCGCCGCCGGCGGGCGTGGTGACCGAGGTGCGTCTCCTGGCCCGTTCCGGGGTGGCCCGGTTCGCCGTGGAGGCCGATCCCCCGGAGCTGGGGGAGCGGATCCTGGCCTCCCTCCCCTCCCTCCTCCTGGGACCCACCGCCCGGGCGGTCCACCTGGTGCCGGAGGGAGCTCCCGCCCCCTCTCCCCTCCCGGCGAGCCTCGTGCTGGAGACCCCCTCCGACCCGGAGCGTCGCGAGGCCTTCCTCCGGGACCTGAGGGGGTTCCGATTGGACGGGGTGAGCTCCGCCCTTCCCGGGGACGACCCCCAGGGCTGGCTCCCCGGCGTGGCCGCCGCCGCCGCCGTGGTCTTCGTCCCCATGCCCCCTCCCGGTTCCCGGGACCCGCTCCCCTCGTGGGGGGTCGGCTGGCGGCTCCGCCTGAAGGAGGAGGAGGGCGGACGGCTCGACTGGACCATCGACCCCCTCTCGGCCTGACGCCGAGCCCCCCCGACGAATCCGAATCCGGGATCCCCGCCCCATGGCCCAGATCGACCAGTTCCTGAAGGTGCTCGCCGAACGGGGAGGTTCCGATCTCCACCTCACCACGGGGGCACCTCCCATCATGCGCCTCCACGGGAACCTGAAGCCCTTCCCCTTCCGTGAGCTCACGCCGAAGGACCTGGAGATGCTGGTGTACGGCATCATGGACGAGGAGGCGCGGATGCGCTTCCTCGAGACCATGGACTTCGACTTCGCCTACGAGATCGAGGGACTGGCCCGTTTCCGGGTGAACGTGTTCTGGCAGCGGAAGGGGCTCGGCGCGGTGTTCCGGACCATCCCCTCCAAGATCCTCACCGCCGACGACCTGAAGCTCCCCGAGGCCGTGCGGAACCTCTGCCTCCTCTCCCGGGGCCTGGTCCTGGTCACCGGTCCCACCGGATCGGGGAAGTCCACCACCCTGGCGGCCATGGTGGACCTCATCAACGAGACCCGGGAGGACCACATCCTCACCATCGAGGACCCCATCGAGTTCACCCACCCGAACAAGAAGTGCCTGGTGAACCAGCGGGAGATCGGGACCAACACGAGAAGCTTTGCCAGCGCCCTCCGGGCCGCCCTCCGGGAGGACCCGGACGTGATCCTGGTGGGGGAGATGCGGGATCGGGAGACCATCGAGCTGGGGATCACGGCGGCGGAGACGGGGCACCTGGTCTTCGGCACCCTCCATACCAACTCGGCCCCGAAAACGGTGGACCGGATCATTGACGTCTTCCCCGCGGACCAGCAGGAACAGATCCGTTCCATGTTGGCCGAGTCCCTGAAGGGAGTGGTCTCCCAGGCCCTCCTCCGGACCAAGGACGGGAAGGGGCGGGTGGCGGCCATGGAGATCATGGTGGGGACCTCGGCGGTGGCCAACCTCATCCGGGAGGGAAAGCTCCACCAGATCCCCTCCATGATCCAGACCGGCAAGAAGGACGGGATGCAGCTCCTGGATCAGCACATCATGGAGTACCTCATGTCCGGGATGGTGGACGCACGGGAGGCCTACATCAAGGCCAACAACAAGGCCCAGTTCCGTCCGCACCTCAAGGAGGAGCCTCCCCGGGACGAGTTCGTCTGACCCGGGGGCGGGACCCGAACCCCCGGCGAACCCGGGGGTAACCCAGCGCCCACGGTTCCAGGATCCCCGGCGGGGAAGGCGCCCACCTCTGGGTCCGACCCGCGCCATCCGGTTCCGCGGAACCGCCGTCCGGATCACCCCACGAAACCTGACAAGGAGTCCGTCACCATGCCCACCCAGGGTCATGACCGGGAGGTCGTCTTCCTCTCCGGCAAGCGCACAGCCTTCGGCACCTTCGGAGGATCCCTCAAGGACTTCACCGCCACGGAGCTGGCGGCGGTCTCCGCCCGGGGGGCCCTGGACGCCGCCGGCGTGGATCCCGCCCGGGTGGATCACGTGGTCTACGGGAACGCCCTCCAGACCTCCAGCGACGCCATCTACCTGGCCCGACACGTGGGGCTCCAGGCCGGCGTGCCCCAGGAGACTCCGGCCGTCACGGTGAACCGCCTCTGCGGGTCCGGCTTCCAGGCCATCACCCAGGGAGCCCAGGAGATCCTGGTGGGGGATGCCGACGTGGCCCTCTGCGGGGGCACCGAGTCCATGTGCCAGGCCCCCCGTGTGGTCCGGGGGGCCCGCTGGGGGAACCTCCGCCTCGGGGAGGCGGGGGGGTACTTCGAGGACCTCCTCTGGCAGTCCCTCCTGGACACGAACTGTGATCTCACCATGGCCCAGACCGCCGAGGAGCTGGCGGATCGGTACGGCGTCACCCGTGAGGAGGCGGACGGGGTGGCCCTCCGGAGCCAGCAGCGTGCGAAGGCCGCCTGGGACGAGGGGCGCTTCGCCGCCGAGGTGGTCCCGGTGACCATCAAGTCCCGCAAGGGAGAGGTGGAGTTCGCCCATGACGAGCACCTTCGCCCCGACGCCACCATGGACTCCCTGTCCCGACTCCGGCCCTACTTCCGGAAGGATGGGCTCGTGACCGCAGGGAACGCCTCGGGCATCGGAGACGGTTCGGCATCGGCCCTCCTGGCCTCCCGGGAGTGGGCGGAGAAGGAGGGGCTGAAGCCCATCGGTCGCCTGGTCTCCTGGGCCTACGTGGGCGTGGAGCCCCGGATCATGGGGATCGGTCCCGCCCCCGCCGCCCGGATGGCGCTGGAGCGGGCCGGCCTCACCCTGGAGGACCTGGACCTGGTGGAGGTGAACGAGGCCTTCGCTCCCCAGTACATGGCGGTGGAGAAGGAGTTGGGCCTGGACCCGGAACGGACCAACGTGAACGGGGGCGCCATCGCCCTCACCCATCCCCTGGCCGCTTCCGGGGCGCGGATCACCATCCACCTCCTCCACGAGCTGCGTCGTCGGGGGGGACGCTTCGCCCTGGGCTCCGCCTGCATCGGGGGTGGCCAGGGAGGGGCGGTGGTGGTTGAGGCCTTCCCCGGTTGATCCGCTTCCGGATCAGGGCCCCGGGGCTACCGGGAGGGCGGCGAGGTACGGGCTGAACGGCATCCAGGACGACCATCGATGAGGTGGGGGAGGGGGAGGCCGGACACCGGCGCCCCTTCGCCCGGAATCCATCCTAGGAGAACGAGGGAGGAGCGGAACGTGAGCATCCAGAAGGTGGGCGTGGCCGGTTGCGGCCTCATGGGGAGCGGGATCGCGGAGATCTCCGCCAAGGCGGGGATGGACGTCCGGATCCTGGAGGTGAGCGACGAGGCGGCCAGGGCCGGGGAGGGCCGGATCCGGAAGTCCCTGGATCGGGCCGTCCAGAAGGAGAAGATCTCCCCCGAGGAGCGGGATGCGGTCCTGGGCCGGATCTCCTTCTCCACGCAGGTGGAGGAGTTGGCGGATCGGGACCTGGTCATCGAGGCCGTGCTGGAGGAGTTGGAGGCGAAGAACTCCCTCTTCCAGGCCCTGGACGGGCTCTGTCCGGAGCACACCATCTTCGCCACCAACACCAGCTCCCTCACCGTGACCGACATGGCCGCCGCGGTGGACCGGCCGGACCGGGTGGTGGGGCTCCATTTCTTCAACCCCGTGCCGGTGATGAAGCTGGTGGAGGTGGTTCGCACCATCGCCACCTCCGACGAGACCTTCGAGCGGGCCTTCGCCTTCGCCCGGGCCGTGGGGAAGGAGCCCATCACGGCAAAGGACAACTCCGGGTTCGTGGTGAACCTTCTCCTGGTTCCCTACATGCTGGACTGCATCCGCCAGCTGGAGCGGGGGGTGGCATCCATTGAGGACATCGACAAGGGGATGGTCCTGGGATGTGGCTATCCCATGGGCCCCTTCGTCCTCTGCGACTTCGTGGGGAACGACACCACCCTGCGGATCGCCGAGATCATGTTCGACGAGTACCGGGAGGAGCGCTACGCGCCCCCGCCCCTCCTGAAGCGGCTGGTGGCCATGGGCCGGTACGGGCGGAAGTCGGGGAAGGGGTTCTACGACTACTCGGGGGACAAGCCGGTTCCCCTCCCCCTCTGACCGTTCCCGGCCTCCCTCCCGGAACCCCCTCCTCCCGAGGGGGGCGGGAAGGGCGCCGGAAGGGACGAAGGGCCCGCCGTCAGGTGACGGCGGGCCCTTCGATCCTTCTGCTCCGAGTGCGAACCCGGAGGAGGGTCCCTCCTCCAGAACCTCGTCGAACCGGTCCGGGTCGGCCCGGCCCGGGACATCGGGCGCGGACGGGCGTGGTCCCCGATCAGGTACGGGGCCGACGCTGACGCCGGCGCTCCCGCCGGATCGCGGCTTCCCGCTTCCGCTTCCGCTGGGCGCTGGGCTTCTCGTAGAAGCGCCGTTTCCGGAGCTCCGAGTAGAGCCCGGACCGCTGCACCTTCCGCTTGAACTTCCTCAGCGCCCGCTCGAGGTTCTCGCCTTCGTGAACAATCACTTCCAAGGGAATCACGCTCCTCACGTTGGGTCGAAAATACTGCCAGACCCTAAGAATACATGGATTTTCGTGCGGACTCAAGCGTCTCTGTTGCCGCACACCCGGGAGGCCCGTGGGCCGACCCTTCCCCAGAGGGACTAGGGCAGTTCGTCCTCCCGATGGAGGGCGTGGGTGTAGAGTCGGTAGATCTCCGGGTTTGCCATGTAGTCCCGCGCCCAGACCTCGAAGGGGGGGAGGGGAAGGAGGCGCTCCAGGTGTTCCACCACCATCATGGCGAACTGCAAGCGGTCCCGCGCTCCGAAATCGAAGGTCCGCCCGTCCAGGATGCGGTCCACCGCGCCCTGGAAGTGGTTGGGGTCCACCAGGCTGATGAGGTGGGTGACCTGGTCCAGGCGGTAGGAGGAGTAGATGGAACGCAGCTCCGCCAGGGTCCGGTTTCCACCGGGATCGGACCGCTCCTCCCATTCCCCGGAGAGCTCCCGGGCGTTGGAGCTGAGCATGGTGCGGAACCAGCGGCGGAGGGCCGGGGGATCGGACTCCCTCCGCTCCCGGGTGTGGAGGGCCGAGGAGAGGAGGCCGTTCAGGAGCGGCCGGCCCAGGCCCCGCGCCTTCCGGTCGATCTCCGCCTCGGAGTCCTCCACGAAGATGTCCGCCGTCCGGATCTCGTCCTCCTCCGACTCCACCCCCTGGGGCCGGAAGCTGAAGTAGCCCTTCCACCGGCCACCGCCCGTGGGATGGGTCACCAGGAAGCAGGACCAGTGCTCTCCCTCCCGGTCGAGGAATCCGACGGAGCGGCGACGTGGCGGGTCGCTCTGCACGAAACCTCCGGAGGGGAAGGGGAGAAGGGGGAGGGCGCTTCCGGGAAACCACGGGGTCCGCCGGGCGAGGGAAAAGATGCGGGAAGACCCCGGCGCGGACAAGGAAAGGCCCGGCTCCCATGGGGGCTTCCGGACGGGAGCGAACCCGGGCGCACGATCCCTTGCCCAGGCTCGTGGCGGGGGGTTATCGTGCCGGTCCCCCGTCTGAGGAGGCCCGGCTGGGGCGGGGGCGCCGGGTGACGGTCTGGCACCCCGGCCCTGGATGGGCACGATCCGGAACGGATCGTGCACACCATCGTGCACAGCGTGGGCCGTGCGGGTCGGGATGGGGGAGACTCCACTCCACTCCACTCCCCGCCCGCGCTGGACCCCGGCAGCAACCGGGCCGCAGCACCGCAGGCGCAGGGCAGCACCGCAGGCGCAGGACTGGCGAAGTACCCAAAAACGAAAGAGAGCCCCCGGCTGGCACCCGGAGGCTCTCCCGAAAGGCATGGGCTGGCGACCCACGGCTTCCCTATTGGCTTGGGGAGAGAGTACCGAGGGGACCCTTCCGTGTCAAGGTCGGGGTGTGCCCGTCGGAAGGGCTCGCCCCTCCCCTCGGGTCCGTTTCCCCGGGAACCGGGAGAGCGCTCCATTCCCCGCTGGATCCCAGCGGATCCCACCGGAGTCCGTCGGGGCTCGCAGCTCCAGGAGCGCGGATGATGCTGAATCCCGGATCCGCCCGGCCCTTGCCGGGGGGAGACGAGGTGGTCCTGACGGGGCGGTGTGAGGTCTCCCTCCGCCGAGCCGTGGTGTCCTATGGCGACCCC
>JBJHCB010000046.1:11117-11925 GCA_050485805.1 Gemmatimonadota bacterium
CACAAGGGCCGTGTTGATGTACGAGGACGAGGCGGATCGGTCGCTGCCGGGCGGGCGGCTCGCCGACATCGGTCTGGGCGTGGTGGTGGACGGCAGTCGGCCCAGTCGGACCGAGATCCTGGACCTGGGAAGCGGGGAGGTTCGCCATGTGGGGGTTTCGGGGCCCCTGGTCCTCCTGGGGTGGGTCTTCACCCGCCTCCAGCGGGAGCTGGAGGAGCTCGTGGGGGAGGGGACGCCTCCGGAGCTCCTGGCCCGCCGGACCCGCCCCATCGCCCTCCGCCTCCTCCTGGAGACCGGGTTCGGTCCCCTGACACGGGCCCTCTACCTCCGGATGGGGTTCCAGGACCTCTGCCAGGACCTGGACCTGCACGAGAGCGCGGCCATCCGCCTCTCCACCCCCGATGCCGGTCCCCTGCGCTGCCATCTGGACCACGAGGGCTCGACCCTGGTGGTCCGGTCGGGACGCAGCCATCCCGTCCAGGAGCTGGAGGAGGCCCTTGCCCGGGCCTTTCCCGCCCGACCGATCCTCCGCGTCCTGAAGGGAGAGGGACGTCTCACCCAGGAATACCGGGTGGATCTCCCCGAGGCGCGATCCCTGTCGGAGTTGCAGCAGGAAGTGAGGGGGCTTCGCCGCGGCTTCCTGCATCTCCTCGCCCGCTTCGAGCCCCTTCGGTTCCAGGCCCTGAAGGAGGCGGCCACGATCGACGGCGCCTCCGCGGTGCAGGTCGTGCGCCACGTGACCCTTCCGCTGCTCACGCCGGCCACCCTGTTCATCCTCGTCATGCTCACGATCGGCGCGTTCCAGAGC
>JBJHCB010000047.1:0-11110 GCA_050485805.1 Gemmatimonadota bacterium
GGTACGCTGCCCTGGGGGCCCCGGGCCCCGACGAGCTCCGGCGCATGAAGCGAATGGGCTTCTCCGACCGGCAACTGGCGGAGCTCCGGGGAGAGACGGAAGCCGAGGTGCGGGCCCGGCGGTGGGAGCTGGGGATCCGTCCCGTCTTCAACGTGGTGGACACCTGCGCCGGGGAGTTTCCCGCCGAGACCCCGTACTACTACTCCTCCTACGAGGAGGAGGACGAGGTGCGCCCCTCGGATCGGAAGAAGGTGGTCATCCTGGGGAGCGGGCCCAATCGCATCGGGCAGGGGATCGAGTTCGACTACTGCTGCGTGCAGGCCGTGCTGGCCCTCCGGGAGGCGGGGTACGAGACCATCATGGTCAACTCCAACCCCGAGACCGTCTCCACCGACTACGACATCTCCGACCGCCTCTACTTCGAGCCGCTGACCCTGGAGGACGTCCTGGAGATCCTCCACCGGGAGGGGCCGGAAGGGGTCATCGTGCAGCTGGGGGGGCAGACCCCCCTGAACCTGGCGGAAGGGCTGGCTGCCGCGGGTGTCCGGATCCTGGGAACCTCGGTGGACGCCATCGACCGGGCCGAGGACCGGAAGCGGTTCGAGGAGGTCTGCCGGAAGGTGGGGGCCCTGGTCCCCCCCAACGGCACCGCCACCTCCCTGGACGAGGCGCTGGACGTGGCCGATGCGGTGGGGTACCCGGTCCTGGTGCGCCCCTCCTACGTCCTGGGGGGACGGGGGATGGAGATCGTCTACGACCGGGCCTCCATGGAGGGATATTTCCGGAAGGCGGTGCAGGCCTCTCCGGACCACCCCGTCCTCATCGACCGCTTCATCGAGGACGCCTTCGAAGCCGACGTGGACGCCCTCTCCGACGGGACCGACGTGGTCATCGGGGGGATCATGCAGCACATCGAGGATGCCGGGGTCCACTCGGGGGACTCGGCCTGCGTCCTCCCCTCCTACAAGCTGGGGGAGGAGGAGCTGGCCCGGATCCGGGAGCTGACCCGGGCCTTCGCCCTGGAGCTGGAGGTGGTAGGGCTCCTGAACATCCAGTACGCCATCCGGGACGGGAAGGTCTACGTCCTGGAGGTGAACCCCCGGGCCTCCCGCACCGTCCCCTTCGTGAGCAAGGCCACAGGGGTCCCCCTGGCCCGGCTGGCGGCCCGGGTGATGATGGGGGAACGGCTGGCGGAGCTGGACGTCCCCCAGGAACCCCGGGTGCCGGGGGTGGCGGTGAAGGAGGCGGTCCTCCCCTTCAACCGCTTCGACGTGGACATCATCCTGGGCCCCGAGATGCGCTCCACCGGAGAGGTCATGGGGTTCGACGACACCCTGGGGATGGCCTACGCCAAGGCCCAGGCCGGGGCGCTGAACGTCCTGCCCCGGGACGGCGGGAACCTGGTGGTCACGGTGAACGACCCGGACAAGCCCACGGTCACCCCCCTCCTGCGGCGCTTCCACGAGATGGGGTTCCGCATCCTGGCGACCCGGGGCACCCATGCCCACCTCCAGGGGGAGGGCGTCCCCGCAGAGGTCATCTTCAAGGTGGGGGAGGGGCGACCGGACATCGTGGATGCCATCATGAGCGACGAGGTACAGCTCCTCATCAACACCCCCCTGGGGAAGAAGTCCCAGTTCGACGACTACGCCATGCGCCGGGCGGCCATCACCTACAAGATCCCCTACCTCACCACCATGTCCGCCACCAGCGCGGCGTGCGACGGGATCCACGCCCTCCGTTCCGAGAGCCTGGGGGTGAGCGCCCTCCAGGACCGGGTGGGGGCCCCCAGCTCCCCGTCCCCGGCGGGAGCCCGGCCGGCGTGACCACCGGGTTCTTCCTCCATCCCGCCGCGGCCCTCCACGACCCGGGCTGGGGGCATGCCGAACACCAGGGGAGGCTTCGCTCCCTGGCGTCGGCGGTGGGAAAGGATCTCCTCACCCTCCACGGACGGGTGGAACAGGTCGAGCCCCGGGCCGCCACCATGCAGGAGCTCCTCCGGGTGCACTCGGAAGATCACCTGGAGCACCTCTTCCACGTCTGTCGGAGGGCGGAGGCGGAGGGCCGTACCCTGGAGGTGGGACCGGAGACCCTGGTGTCCGCGGGGTCGAGGGAGGCGATCCTGGGGAGCTCGGGGGCCGTGCTGGAAGCGGTGGAGCGGGTGGCGGACGGGGCCCTGGCGAACGCCTTCGTGGCCGCGCGACCGCCGGGGCACCACGCCACCCGGGAGCGGGCCCAGGGCTACTGCCCGGTGAACCACGTGGCGGTGGGGGCCCGGCACCTGCAGGCCACCGGCCGGGCCCGGAGGGTGGCCATCGTGGACTGGGACGTCCACCATGGGAACGGGACCCAGGAGATCTTCTGGCAGGACCCGGACGTGTTCTACCTCTCCCTCCACCAGTGGCCCTCCTTCCCCGGGACCGGTGCCGAGGCGGAGGTGGGGCGGGGCGAGGGGCGGGGCACCACCCGGAACGTCCCCCTCCCCCCGGGGACGGACGGGCCCGCCTACCTGACCGCCTTCCGCCGGGTCCTGGCGGAGACGGAGGCCGCCTTCCACCCCGACTTCATCCTGATCTCGGCGGGGTACGACGCCCTGGCCGAGGACCCCATGGGAGGGCTCCTGCTGGAGCCCGCCGACTACGGCGCCCTCACCCGGGAGGTGACGGCCTGGGCCCATCGGGCCTGCGGGGGCAGGGTCGTCGCCGTGCTGGAGGGGGGCTTCGATCCCGGGGCCACGGGGCGGGCCGTGGTGGCCACCCTCCGGTCCCTGGCAGGCGTGGAAGAGGGCCCCGGGGCCCCCTGAGGCCCACGGAAACCCTTGAGGCACGGGCAGGGACCGGCGACATTTGGATGATGTCCCTTGAACCGATGCCCCTCCGGCTCCGGAGGTCGCCCATGTCCCGGATCCTCCTCGGCCTCCTCGCCCTCGTGGTGCTGGGAGGCCTCTTCGTCGGACCTGCCGCCGCCCAGATCCCGGCCGGCGTGGAGGGATCCTACGAGCCCCACCCCGAGGCCCGCCGCGCCATCTCGCAGCTCCTGTCGCCCTACTGCCCCGGCTTCATGCTCGAGGTCTGCCCCTCCTCCGAGGCCCAGGCGCTCCGCGACTCCATCCATGCCCGGGCGCTGGAAGGGGGGTCCCGGGATGAGCTGGTGGAGTGGATGCTGGCCCAGTACGGGGAAGAGTATCGGGCCGTCCCCCAGAGCCGGGGTTCGGGGCTCTTCGCCTGGATCCTCCCGCCCCTGGCCCTCCTTCTGGGCGCCTTCGGGGTGGTCATGGCTCTCCGCCGGTTCCGACCGGCCGAGGAGGAGGCCCTGCCCCATGTGGCCGTCGGTCTCGACGGTTCCGCCGCCCCCGACGCCGGGGTCTCCCCCGAGGTGGAGGCCCGCCTGAGGGAGGCCATCCGGGAACTCGAGCTCTCCGAGGATCCGCTGTAGGCGCGGTTTCCCTCCCACAACTCCATGACCGTGTCCTCCAACGGGGTGCCGGTGGGCGGGGGGGATGTGCCCTCCATGCTGGACCTGGTGCGCCTCAGCCGGCGGGACCTCTTTCCCCCCGGTGGCCGGGATCTCTATCGGCAGGTGGCCCTCCTGACGGGGATGTCCCCCGGCCAGGAGGTCCTGGTGGCCGCCTGCGGGACCGGCGTCACCGCCGAGTTCTTCGTCCGGGAGTTCCAGGTCCAGGCCGTGGGAGTGGACGAGGACCCCCGGCAGGTGGAGCGGGGTGAGCTCCGGGCGCGCCAGGACGGTCTCCAGGGGAGCCTCCACTTCCAGGAGGGAGCCATGGGAAGCCTTCCGTTCCGGGACCACGTGTTCGACGTGGCCGTGGGGGAGTTGGGGCTCTCGGCCCAGACCGACCCCCTGGACGCCATCGCGGAGGTGTGCCGGGTGGTGCGCCCCGGGGGACGCGTGGCGCTGATCCAGCCGGTCTGGAAGGCTCCGGTGGACCCGGGGCGACGGGAGCTCCTTTCCCGGCATCTCGGGGCCCGCCCCCTCATGATGGTGGAGGTGAAGCGGGCCCTCCGGGAGGCGGGGGTGAGCCGCCTCCACACCGAGGCGTGGTCCGATCGGGAGACCGCGTTCCGGAGAGAGGCCAGGAAGCCCTTCCCCGATTTCGCGGAGCTCTTCACCCTCCCCGAGAAGCTGGGGATCCTCCGTCGGGCCTGGGGTCGTTGGGGGTGGAAGGGGGTGCGCGCCGCCCTGGCCCGGGAACTGGAGGTCCATCGCCTCCTCACCCGGGAGCGGCTGCTCGGCCTGGACATGGTCACGGGACGGAAGGAAGACCCACACGAGGAGGGGACGGAGCCATGAGCGGACCGCAGACGACGGATCCCGGGGACCGAGGGACTCCCCCTCCCGCCCCGACCACCGGGCACGCCCCCTCTCGCCTCCTGGACCCCCAGGGACTTCCCGTCCTCCGGGAGGAGTTGGAGCAGCTGGGCGTCGATGGATGGCTGCTCTACGACTTCCGGGACCAGAACCCCCTGGCGCACCGGCTCCTGGAGTTGGGAAAGACCACGCGGCGGGGCTTCGCCCTCTTCCCGGTCCGGGGGGACCCCATTCTCCTCCGCCACGCCATCGAGGCCTCGGCCTGGCGGCACTGGCCCTGGAGGGAGCGGGTCTACGCCGGACGGGAGGATCTGGCCCGGGAACTCCCCATCCTCCTCGAGGGGGTGGGGCGGGTGGCCATGGAGACCTCCCCCGGCGGGGGCGTCCCCACCGTGGACCGGATCCCGGCGGGGACGCTGGACGCGGTCCGGGGGGCGGGGGTGTCCGTGGTGAGCTCCGGGGATCTCGTCACCCGGTACCACTCCTCCTGGGGAGCGGACGGACTCGCCTCCCATCTCCGGGCCGCGGACGTGGTCCGGGACACGGTCCATGCCGCCTTCCGCCACGCTGCGGAGGCCGCGGGGAAGGGAGCTCCCGTGCGGGAGGCGGCGCTCATGGCCTGGATCCGGGAACGGCTCCGGGAAGGTGGGCTCTCCCAGCAGGTGGACTGCAGCGTGGCCACGGGGCGCAACGCTTCGGACCCCCACTATCACCCCCTGGAGGCCGGGGATCCCTTGGAGGCCGAGTCCCTGGTCCTCATCGACCTCTGGGGGGCCGAGGCGGAGGGGATCCCTGCGGACCAGACCTGGATGGCCTGGCTGGGGGACGATCCCGACCCCCGGGCCCTCCAGGTCTTCGAGGCGGTTCGGCGCTCCCGGGACAGGGCCCTGGACCTCCTCCGGGAGCGGGCCCGGGCCGGTGGGGAGGTCAGGGGGTACGAGGTGGATCGGGCGGCCAGGGAGGTCCTGGCGGAGGAGGGGCTCGAACAGTGGTTCGTGCACCGTCTGGGCCATTCCATCGATCGGGACCTCCACGGGTCCGGGCCCAACCTGGACGACCTGGAGACCCGGGACACCCGGCGGATCCTCCCCGATACGGGGTTCTCGGTGGAGCCGGGGGTCTACATCCCGGGAGAGGTGGGCGTCCGGAGCGAGGTGAACGTCTACTGGGGTCCCGACGGGCCGGTGGTGACGCCGGCGGAGATCCAGGAGGAGCTTCTCCGGGTGCCCCTGGGCCGGTCCGGAGGGGATCCCGCGGGTCCCTGAGGTGGCGTCTGCCCACGTGGAGGTGGCCCTCCCCCTCCCCCTCTACCGACGGTTCACCTATGGGGTGGATCCGGGTCCCCACGGCGAGATCCCGGTACCCGGCACCCGGGTTCTCGTCCCCTTCCGGCGAGGGGAGCGGATCGGGTGGGTCACCGGTCCGGGGGATCCCACCGGGATCCGGGGCATCCGTCCGGTCCTGGATGTCCTGGAACGCAGCCCCTCCGTCCCGCCGTCCCTCCTGGAGCTGGCCCGGTGGATGGCGGAGTACTACGTCACCCCCCTGGGCATGGTCCTCCGGACCCTGGTCCCCTCGGTCCTCTCCGATGCCTCCAGGGACCACCTGATCCTCACCCGGGCCGGGCGGGAGGCGCTGGAGGAGGGCCCCGGCGGCCCTTCTCCCCGGGCGATCCTCCTCCTCCAGGCCCTCGCCGGGAGGGGAGGGAGTGGGACGGTGTCGGCCCTCCGGAGGGGGTTGGGACGGGGGTCCCCCTGGGAGGCCATCCGGGAGCTCACGGCCCTGGGCTGGGTGGAGCACGAGATGGAGCCTCCCCGACCACCCCCGCTCCGACTCCGGAAGGTGGTGCGGGTGCGCTTTCCGGTACCCGACCTGATGCGCAGGGAGGAGCTCTTCTCCCGGGCGGCCCGGCAGCGGGAGTGCTTCGAGCTGCTGGAGAGCACCGAGGGGGTGCGGGAGCTCTCCCTCCTCATGGGGGAGGACGGGTTCTCCCGCTCGGTGGTGGCGGGCCTGGAGGCGAAGGGGGTGGTGGAGGTGGGGGAGGAGGAGATCCTCCGGGACCCCTTCGAGGGTCGGGCGGCCCCGGAGGCTCCCCAGGAGTTCCCCCTCACCCCGGCGCAGGCCCGCGCGGTGGAGGCGCTGGTGGGGGCACTGGACCGGGAGCGGCCTTCCCCCTTCCTCCTCCACGGCGTGACGGGCTCAGGGAAGACGCTGGTGTACATCCACCTCCTGCGGGAGGTGGTGGAGCGCCGCGGACGGACGGCCATCGTCCTGGTTCCCGAGATCGCCCTCACGCCCCAGACGGTGAACCGGTTCCGGGCCTGGTTCGGGGAGAAGGTGGCGGTCCTCCACTCCGCCCTCTCCGACGGCGAGCGGTACGACGAGTGGCGGCGGCTCCGCTCCGGGGAGAAGCGCATCGTGGTGGGCGCGCGCTCGGCCCTCTTCGCTCCCCTTCCGGAGCTGGGGGCCATCGTGGTGGACGAGGAGCATGACGCCTCGTACAAGCAGTCCGAGGCTCCCCGGTACCACGCCCGGGATCTGGCCGTGGTCCGTGCCCTCCGGGAGCGCGCGGTCTGTGTCCTGGGGAGCGCCACCCCCTCCCTGGAGAGCTGGCGCAACGCCGAAGAGGGGAAGTTCGCGCGGCTCTCCCTCCCGGAGCGGGCCACCGGGGCCTCCCTTCCCACGGTGGAGGTGGTGGACCTCAGGGTCCTCCGGAAACGGGGCGGGGACGGGGGCCCTGCCGAGACCATCCTCTCTCCCCGCCTGGTGGAGGCGGTGCGCACCCGACTGGCCCGGGGGGAGCAGGGGATCCTCCTCCTGAACCGCCGGGGCTACGCCTCCTTCGTCCAGTGCCGGGCCTGCGGCGAGGTCATGGAGTGCGTCCACTGCTCCGTGTCCCTCACCTTCCACCGGGGGCGCAAGCGTCTCCTCTGCCACCACTGTCGACACGAGGAGCCCGCTCCCCGTCGCTGCCCCCGGTGCGGTGACACGGACCTCTCCTTCCGGGGACTGGGCACCGAACAGGTGGAGCGGGTGGTCTTCGAGACCTTCCCGGAGGCGCGTATCGCCCGGATGGACGTGGACACCACGGGGGGCAAGTGGGCCCACGCCGAGATCCTGGGGCGGGTGGAACGCCGGGAGGTGGACCTCCTGCTGGGAACCCAGATGATCGCCAAGGGGCTCGACTTTCCCAACGTGACCCTGGTGGGGGTCATCAACGCCGACGTGGGCCTCCACCTCCCCGATTTCCGGGCCAGCGAGCGGACCTTCCAGCTCCTCTCCCAGGTGGCGGGGCGCGCCGGACGGGGAGCCCTGGGGGGCGAGGTCGTGGTCCAGACCGCCGTGCCGGACCACTACGCCATCCAGGCGGCACTGCGCCACGACTTCGAGGGATTCGCCGCCCGGGAGCTCCGGGAGCGGACGGACCCGTCCTATCCGCCCCACCTCCGGCTGGCGAACATCGTGGTGAGCTCACCGGACCCCGAACTCGCCGCCGGGGGGGCCGAGGGGGCCGCCGCCTGGGTCCGGGCCCTTCCCCCGGTGGAGGGAAGAGGGAGAGGGGAGGGGAGGACCGGGGATGGAGGGGCCCGGGTGGAGGTGGTGGGGCCGGCCCCCTGTCCCATCGAACGGCTGCACGGGCGCTGGCGCTGGCATTTCTTCCTGCGGGCCCGGTCGCCCGGGGCGCTGGGAGGCCTCCTGACGCGCCTGGTCCAGGACTACGACCCCCCTTCGGGGGACATCCGGATCACCGTGGATCGGGACCCGGTGGCCCTCCTCTGAGACCGGGTCGGGTCCGCCGGTGGATCGCGACGGGAACGGAGGGGGATCGTGACGGGGCGGTCTGGCCCCGCTCCCCAACGCCCCGTACATTTTCCGAAGCGGGGCCGGGTGGGAGGTGGGGCGGGGATCCACGGGCCGCGGGCCCCGTAGCGGCATCGGACCCTCACATGGAGGAGTGGCGACGCGTCATGGGCTGCCTGGCACTGAACGCCTCGTTCGAGCCCCTCACCCTCGTTCCGCCCCGGCGTGCCATCCGCCTCGTCCTGGACCGGAAGGCGGAGATCCTGGAGGTGGACGAGGCGAGGCGGTTCCGTTCCGAACGGGACGAGATTCCCTGTCCCACGGTGATCCGCCTGGTGCGGTACGTCCACGTGCCCCGGCGGTTCCGGCGGCAGGTCACGAACACCTTCCTCTTCGCCCGGGACGACTACGCCTGCCAGTACTGCGGGAAGCACCGAAGGGAGCTCCGGGGTCGCCAGTTCCTCACCCGGGACCATGTGGTCCCCGTCTCCCGCGGCGGGGAGAACAGCTGGGAGAACGTCGTGACGGCCTGCTCCCCCTGCAACAACCGGAAGGGGAACCTCACGCCCGAGGAAGCCCGGATGCCCCTCCTCAGCGATCCGGGGGAGCCGAACTACGTGCACCTGGTCTGGGCCGTCCGGCGGGTCACACCGCCCCAGGCCCGGTACATCCGCCTCTTCTACGGAGAGGACGCCCTGCAGGCGCTCCAGGGGCTCTAGGAACCCGAGGGGCTGCGGAGGCTCCCGGGGGGGGCAGGCGGCGCGGCGGGAGCCGGGGATCCTGCGCCGCGCTCAGTCGTGGAGCCAGGCGTGGGGGCGCTCGTAGAGGCGCCCCGACCCCCGCACGGTGTCCCCTGCCGTGAACTCCTTCCAACGGAGCACCCACCCCCTGAGGGCGTCGTCCTCCATGGACCACTCCAGGCGCCCGCGGCGGCGGCGCTCGTCCAGGAACTGGCGGAGGCGCAGGGGCAGTTCGGGCGGAAGATCGGGATAGGGCCCTCCCGGGGTACCCACCGGGCTCCGGAGGACCCCTTCCACCCCCCGCACGGCCCGAAGCGCGCCCTCCACCGCCTCCAGGATGGAGGTGAGCCCATCGGCCAGGTCCCCCCGTCCCCCCTGCCGGAGTCCCCGTCGGAGTTCCCGGGCCTGGGGGGAGTCCAGCTCGGTCCGGAGGCGGAGGAGCTCCTGGCGCAGCCGGTCCTGCTGGCGCTGGAGCCGCTCCACCGCGCTTCCCGGGGGGGCCAGGGGTGCGCCCGGCATGGACTTGCCCGGGAGGTCGGGGTCAGTCACGGGGCTCCCCGTCGTTCCCGTCCGACCACTCCCGGATCATCTGTTGTTCCCGCTCCAGCGCTTCCCGGACCACGCGGAGGGATTCCCGGGAGGCCTCTCCGCGGGGACTGGAGGCGGAGGCGTCTCCATGGGCGTCCGCCTCGGGTCCGGACTCGTCCTCGACGAGATACCGGCTCCGGCGGATCTCCCACGCGAAGAGTTTCTGCCTCAGTTCACCGATCATCTTCTGCAGGTCGGCGGGGGAGACCAGGAGGCCCCCCTCCGACTCCAGCCGGAGGATGAGCTCCGCGAACCGGACCAGGTCCGCTCTCAGTCGCTCCTCGGAGATGTCATCGTACTCACCCATGGGACCTCCATCAGGGACGGGTCGAGGGGGGCCTCTGCGGTCCCTCCAAGGCCCGGTGTCCCACTTCGATCCGGGCGTCCAGCGCCATCCCCCCGCGGGGGAAGGCCAGGAACGGATTCACGTCGATGGCGAGGATGCGATCATGGTTCGCCACCAGCTGCGCGAGGCGCTGGACGGCTTCCGCCACGGTGTCGAGGCACACCGGTTCCTCTCCGCGTACCCCTTCGAGGAGGGGAAAGCTCCGGATCTCCCGGATCATCTCCTGGGCCTCCTGGAGGGTCACGGGGGGAAGGCGGAAGGCCACGTCCCGGAAGGTCTCCACGTAGATCCCACCCAGTCCGAACACCAGAACCGGGCCAAAGGTGGGGTCGGTGCTCATGCCCAGGATCAGCTCCCTTCCCCCGGTCCGGTAGGGGGCCACCATGACCCCCTGGACCACGGCCTCGGGCTGGCGCGTGGAGACCCGGCCCAGAAGCTCCGCGTACCCCTCCCGGACCGCGTCATCGTCCCGGAGATCCAGGAGCACCCCGCCGAACTCCGTCTTGTGGAGGATCTGGGGCGAAACGACCTTCAGGACCGCGGCTCCGCCCAGCTCCCGCGCCGCCTCGGCCGCCTCGTCCGCGGAGGTGACCATGCGGTGCGGAGTCACCGGTATCCCGTAGCTTTCCAGCACCTCGTAGGCTTCCGGCTCCAGAAGGTGGTTCCGCCCCTGGGCGGTGGCCCGGTCCAGGATCTCCTCCACCCGGCCCTCGTCCACCGGAAAGCGGGTGGGGGCCTGGACCGGCCGTTCCAACCAGAGTCGGTACCGGTACATGGCGGCCAGGGCCCGCACCGCCGACTCGGGGAAGATGTAGGCGGGAACGCCGGCACCCTTCAGCTCCGCCCGCCCCTCCGGGAGCCCCTCCCGCCCCATGAGCACCGCCATCACCGGGGTGTCCGGTCGGGCCCGGGCCGCGGTGACGATGGCCTGGGCCACGTCGGCCTGCCGCACCCCCAGGGGGGGCACGAAGGCGGCGATGGCGGCGTCCACCCCGGGATCCGAGAGGACGATCTCGAGGGCGACCCGGTAGCTCTCCGCATTGGCCGAAGCAATCATGTCCACCGGGTTCCGGACCGAGGCCTCCTCGGGGAAGACGGCTTCCAGGCGCTGGCGGGTCTCCGGGGTGAACTCCGCAACCTGGAGGCCCTCCGCCTCGCAGGCATCGGCCACGATGATTCCCGGCCCACCCGCATTGGTGACGATGGCCACCCGGTTCCCCCGGGGGAGGGAGGGGATGGAGAAGCCCATGGCCAGGTCGAAGAGCTCCTCCACCGTGTCCGCGCGAAGGACACCGCACTGCGCCAGCAG
>JBJHCB010000048.1:0-11110 GCA_050485805.1 Gemmatimonadota bacterium
GGGGTCTCCTGGCGTGGGTCGGCGTGGCCGGTGTGGGGTTATGGGGGGGGTGGGGTGGGGGGGCGGGGGGTGGGGGGCCGGCCGCCCGGGATGGGGACGGCGAAGGGGTCAGAGCCAGTCCCACCAACGGGAGTCCACGGAGAGGAGGAACTGCCACTCCCCCCCGTTCAGCCCCCGGGCTCCCTCCAGCCGGAGGAGGTCGAAGAGGAGGCCCACCCCGGCGGTGAGGCCCACCCGCACCGATCCGGTGCCCGGCAGCCCCCAGGGGTCCACCGCTCCTCCCCCGGTCCAGCCCGCATGGGCGCCCACGCGCCCCCGGATCAGGGGGGATCCCAGGTCGCGGGCGCCGGAGAGTCCGGCCAGGACATGGTGGTCGCCGGCGAATGCGCGGAACGGGAACCCGGGGAGGGTCTCCCGCCCCCCCAGGAGCCGGCGGTGCTGGGGGAGGGGGTCGCCCACCCGGGTCCCCGCCGATGCCCGGAGCTCCACCTCCCGTTCTCCCCCGGGGGGACTCCACCGGAGCCGCGATTCCCCTTCCAGGCGGACCGAGAAGCCCTCCTCCCCCGCCAGCCCCTCTCCCCGCGCCCGGAGGTCCCCCCGAGCGCCCAGGGGGAACGGTCCGGGGGCGCCCCACCACGCCACCGTCCCCCGGGCCAGGACGCCCTCCTCCACGGCCAGGACGGGACGGAACGACCGCTCTCCTCCCAGGGGGGCCGAGGCCACCTCCATTCGCTCCGAGGCGTGGCGTTCCACCCCCAGTCCCACCCGGACCCTCCCCCCGTCGGGGAGCTGGCGGGCCATCCGGAAGGATCCCCCGCTCACCCGCCAGGGATCCACGTAGTCCTCGGCCAGGACCACCGCGGAAGCGCTCCCCAGGAAGGGGGCGATGGCCGGAGCCAGGCCCAGGTCCTCCCGGCCGTTCCATCGGGCCCGGAGCTCCACCACCCAGGGTCCCGACGTGAGCCCCTCCAGGGCCAGCTCGCCCCGGGGTCGGGAGGGGGCGAAGGCCCACCCGGCGCTCCCCCGGAGCTGCACCGTTCCCCGGGGCCGGACGGTGGCCCCGAGCCCCAGGTCCAGTCCCCGGGTGCGGTCGTAGGCGGCCAGGGAGGAGAGGGAGGGGAGATGGAACCGGACCGGGGAGAGTCCACTGGGGACCTGGTTCCGGAGGAGCCGGGCCGCCTCCGCCTGGAGCTCCCGGAGGTCCGCCCGGGTGGCCACCAAGGCCACCCCGTCCCGATCCATGGCGTCGAAGAGCCCCTCCCGGAAGACGTAGTCCTCCCTCGCCCCGGGAGAGGCGGCGGTCACCGGAGGGGCGTGGAGCAGCTCCGGGGGGATGGGCCCGTCGAACCGGTAGCCCCCCACCCGGAGTACGGCCCGGATCACCGTCCCCACGCCCAGGTCCAGCTCAGGGATTTCCCGGCGCACCTCCAGGACCTGCCGGTTGGGGAGCCAGTACCTCCCCTCCCAGAGCCCGTAATCCAGCTCCACCGAGACCCGATCGTTGCGACGGTCCACGTAGGAGGCCGGGGTGAAGGTGAAGTCCATCCGGACGAGCTGGGCATCGCCCCGGCTCAGGTGGAAGGATCCCACCATCCCCGGCTGGGAGGGGTCCCGGGGGCGGACCTCGATCTCGTAGACCCGGACGGGCTCGGGGGCCCCGGGAAGGGTGAGGGTGAGGGAGTCGGCCAGGCGGAAGTCGTAGGGGCCCCGATCCGGATCCCCCCCGGGAAGGGGGGCGAGGGGATGGGGGACGTCGGCCACGTCCAGCCCGTGACCCACTTGGATCTCGTCCCCGAACCCGTATTGCACCAGGGTGAGTCGATCCAGGTAGTACCGGAAGTCCCGGACGGGGAGTCGGGTCTCGGACCGTTCCCCCACGATCCGCTGCCGCACCAGGTCCGGGGCCTCCCAGAAGAGCTCCACCGCCACCTGGTCCACCCGGATGAGGGCCCGTTCCCCTTCCTCGGGATCCACGTAGAAGTAGATGTGCCCCTCGGTGAGGGCCTGGTAGCTCGCCGGCCCTTCCTCCCCCCGGAGTCCCCGTCGGGCCTCCCGGCCGGCCTCCACCAGGGCCAGCACCCGTGGGGCGTTCCACGCTCCGGGATCCGCCTGCTGCAAGGCAGGGGCGGGGAGCGGCGGGGCGCCAAGGAGGGTGAGGAGGAGGGGGAGGAGCACGGGGGCGGGGGGGAGGGGAGTCCGGGTCCGACGGCAGTTTCGGGTGCAGGGAAGAGGGCCGGTCCTCCGCGTTCTCGGGAGAAGGACCTCCCGTTAAGTTAAGGGCTTGCCACGCCATGGGTACGCCCCCCGAGGTCCGTTACACCCCAGGGGACGCCAGGCGGTCCCTCCAGGCTCCATCCCCGATCCCCGTGCCCGACACCACCCTGGAAACCGAAGTCCGGAGACGGCGGACCTTCGCCATCATCAGCCATCCCGACGCGGGGAAGACCACCCTCACCGAGAAGCTCCTCCTGTACGGCGGCGCCATCCACCTGGCCGGATCGGTGAAGGCCCGGCGGGCCGCCCGGCATGCCACCTCCGACTGGATGGAGATGGAGCGGGAGCGGGGCATCTCCGTCACCTCCTCCGTCCTCCAGTTCGACTACCGGGGGTTCCGGATCAACCTCCTGGACACCCCCGGCCACCAGGACTTCTCCGAGGACACCTACCGGACCCTCATGGCCGCCGACTCGGCGGTGATGCTCCTGGACAACCGGAAGGGGGTGGAGGAGCAGACCCGGAAGCTCTTCGAGGTCTGCCGCCTGCGTCGCATCCCCATCTTCACCTTCGTGAACAAGTGCGACCGGGTGGGCGTCTCCCCCCTCCAGCTCCTGGACGACGTGGAGGCGGAGCTGGGGATGGCGTGCTCTCCCCTCACCTGGCCGGTGTCCGACGGCACGAACTTCCTGGGCGTCTACGACCGGCGGGAGAGGGCCCTCCATCTCTTCGAGCGGGGAGGGGACCACGGGGCCAGCCGGCTCCCCACCCGGGTGGCCGGTCTGGAGGACCCCGAGGTGGACGCCCTCCTGGGCGCCGAGGCCGCCCGCCGCCTCCGGGAGGAGGTGGAGCTCCTGGACATGGCGGGGACGGACTTCGACGAGGCTTCCTTCCTGGCCGGGAAGGTGTCCCCCACCTTCTTCGGGAGCGCCCTCACCAACTTCGGGGTGGAGCCCTTCCTGCGACGGTTCCTGGAGTTCGCTCCGGCGCCTCCGCCCAGGGAATCCAGCGAGGGGCCGGTCCATCCGGGGGACGACCGGTTCACCGCCTTCGTCTTCAAGATCCAGGCGAACATGGACCCGAAGCACCGGGACCGCCTGGCCTTCGCCCGGATCTGCTCGGGGCGGTATGTGCCTGGCGAGACGGTGGCCAACATCCGATCCGGCCGTACGGTCCGCCTCACCGATCCCCAGCAGTTCTTCGGCCAGGAACGGGAAGCGGTGGAGACCGCCTGGCCCGGGGATGTGGTGGGAATCCATGACCGGGGGAACCTCCGGATCGGCGACACCCTGGCCTCGAAGGGTACCCCGGCCTTCGAGGCGATCCCGCCCTTCTCGCCGGAGCACTTCGCCCGGATCCAGCTCCCGGACCCCCTGCGCCGGAAGCATCTGGACAAGGGGCTCCAGGAGCTCTCGGAGGAGGGAGCGGTGCAGGTCTTCTACCAGGACGGGGTGAGCGGCCCGGCACCCATCGTGGGGGCGGTGGGAACCCTTCAGTTCGACGTGCTCCTCCACCGGCTGGAGCACGAGTACGGGGTGAAGGCGCGCCTGGAGCCCATGCCCTACCGGGACGCCCGGTGGGTGGAGGGACGGGACCCCGAGATCCGGCGGGTGGGCGCCGCCCTGGATGCGGCCCTGGTCTACGACCGGAACGAGCGGCCCCTCCTCCTCTTCCGGAGCGAGTGGGTGCGGCAGGCCGCCGAGACCCGGGAGAAGGCGCTGGTCTTCCACCGGATGGCCCCGGACTGACCGACCCTGCGACGGGGTCGCCCCGCCCACTCCGGGTGGGGGACCTCCCGGCGATTCCAATTGCCCTTTCGCACGGTTCAAGCAACATTATTCCCGGACTATCATCCTGGCTGATGGTATTCGCCTCGGGTCACCCTGCCGTCCCGGGCCCCGCCATCCCTGCAGCACCCCCCCGCCCCCCCTTCCTCCGACACCGATGACCGCTCCACACCAGGTGTTCCGGGCCCTTGCCCTCGTGTCGTTCCTCGTCCTTCCCGCGCTCCCCCTGGAGGCCCAGCAGGGTACCCTCCAGGGGCGGGTGACCAGTGCCACCACGGGGGAGCCCGTGGCGGCCGCCCAGGTCAGCATCCAGGACGGGACAGGGCTCACCGTGGCCACCCGTGTGGCCAACCGGGACGGCGCCTATTCCGCCACCCTGGCCCCGGGGAGCTACGAGGTCACCGTCCTGGCCATCGGGTACGGCGCGGGGAGCGGCTCCGCCTCGGTACAGGCCGGGGAGGTGGTCCGTCTGGACCTGGTGCTGGAGCGGCAGGTCCTGGCCCTCCAGGAGGTGCTGGTCACCAGCATCATCGGGGAGGAGAGGGCCTCCACCTCGGCCAGCGCCATCGGGATCATCTCGGAGGAAGAGATCCGCCTCCGCCCCACCACCACTCCCGTGGACCACCTCCGCTCGTTCCCGCAGGTGGACGTCATCCAGCAGGGGGTCCAGTCCACCAACGTGGTGGTCCGCGGCTTCAACAACATCTTCTCCGGGGCCCTCCACACCCTCACGGACTATCGTGTGGCCGGCGTTCCGTCCCTCCGGGTGAACGTCATGAGCTTCGTCCCGACCACGGACGAGGACATCGAGCGGATGGAGTTGGTGTTCGGGCCGGCGGCGGCGCTCTACGGGCCCAACACCGCCAACGGGGTGCTCCACATCATGACCCAGTCCCCCCTCCGGCAGCAGGGGACCTCCATGGCCCTCACCGGCGGGGAGCAGAGCATCTTCTCCGGGGCCTTCCGGACGGCCCATCTCCTTTCCGAGACCTTCGGGTTGAAGGTCTCGGGCCAGTATTTCCGGGGGGAGGAGTGGGCGTTCACCGATGGGGTGGAGGTGGCGGAGCGGCAGAAATTCGACGCCGACCCCGCCTTCTGGCGGGCGGACATGATGCGGGCGGTGGGCATCGACGCCGCCGAGGCGGATCGCCGCATCGCCCGGATCGGGGCCCGGGAGCAGGATCTGAGCCGATGGTCGGTGGAGGCCCGGGGGGACTGGGCCGTCAGCGACGACGCCACCGCCTACTTCACGGTGGGGCGGTCCAACGCCGGGCGGCAGGTGGAGATGACCGGACTCGGGGCCGCACAGGTGGAGGACTGGTCGTACACCTTCTACCAGGCGCGGTTCGAGCGGGACCGCCTCTTCGCCCAGCTCTACCTCAACCAGAGCGACGCGGGGTCCACCTTCCTCCTCCGGAACGGGGCACCCATCGTGGACCGGTCCCGCCTCTGGGTGGGGCAGATCCGCCACGGCGCGGAACTGGGGGTGCGGAACACCCTGGTCTACGGCCTGGACTTCGCCTACACCGACCCGGAGACGGAGGGGACCATCAATGGGATCTACGAGGACGACGATCAGACCACCGAGGTGGGCGGGTACCTGCAGTCCCGGACCAATCTGACGCCGGACCTGGATCTGGTCGTGGCCGCCCGCGTGGACCACCACTCGGCCCTCCCCGATCCCGTGTTCTCGCCCCGCGCCGGGGTGGTCTGGAATCCCGTGGAGGGGCAGACCTTCCGGGCGAGCTACAACCGGGCCTTCTCCACCCCCTCCTCCCTGAACCAGTTCCTGGACCTGGGCACGGCGGTGCCCAACCCCCAGCTCGCCCGGCTGGGGTACAGCGTCCGGGTGCAGGGGACGGGGCGGGACGGGTTCCGGTTCCGGGAGGCCGGAGCGTACCGGATGCGGTCCCCCTTCACCCCGGACCAGATGGGCGGCCCCGCCCAGCTCCTCCCCGCCGAGGCGGTGTCGTTCTGGGCTGCGGCGGTCCAGGTGGTGGGGCAGCAGGCGCAGCTCCCCGCCCCCCTGGTCCAGTACCTCCTGAGCCTCCAGCCCACCCCGGGGGAGATCGGCTCGTCCTACCTGGATCCGGTCTCGCAGCAGGTCGGGCCGCTCGGCGCGCTGGATCTTCCCGATGTGGAGCCCATCCGGGAATCCCTCCAGTCCACCTTCGAGGTGGGGTATCGGGGCGTTCTGGCCGGTCGCCTGGCCCTCTCCGGCGACGTGTGGCACTCCCGGCGGAGCCAGCTCGTCACCCCCCTCACCGTGCGCACTCCGCTGGTCCTGATGGATGGCCAGCAGCTCGGGGCCTACCTGGTCCCCCGACTGGTGCCCGTCCTCATGGGCCAGGGGATGTCCCAGGAGGAGGCCACCGCCACCGCCACCCAGATCGCCACGGGAATGGCACAGGTGCCCGTGGGGGTGATCTCCTCCGATGACGTGAACGCCAACGGGGCCCAGCTCCTCTCCACCTACACCAACGTGGACGACGACTTCGACGTGTGGGGGGTGGACCTGGGGGCCACCTTCCTGGTGGACGACCACTGGCGCATCCGTGGATCCCTGGCCCTGGTGAACGACGACCACTTCACCACGAGCCGGGGGGAGATCGTCACCCTGAACGCCCCGAAGCGGAAGGGAACGGTGGCCGTGGGGTACCATCACGAGGGCGCCGGGTTCACCTCGGAGCTCCGCGCCCGGTTCGCCGGGGGGTTCCCGGCCAGCTCGGGGGTCTACGAGGGGACGGCCTGCCTCCCGGGGGCGCCTGCCACCGCCCAGCCCTGCGTGGAGGATTCGGCCCTCTTCGACGCCACGATCTCCTACCGCCTCCCCAATGTCCAGGGGGCGAGCCTCCATCTCACCGTGCAGAACCTGACGGACCGGGCGTTCCAGAGCTTTCCCGGAACCCCCGAGGTGGGACGCATGGCTCTCCTGCGCCTCCGCTACCAGTTCTGAGCCCCAACCGACCACCGCCCACGGGGGCAGGGAGGAGAGCCTTCCGCCCCCGATCCAGGCCCATCCATGCACCTCCGCTGTTCCGAGTGCGCCGAGCTGGTCTCGGTGGCGCTGGATTCCCGCGGCCGGGGGGAATGCCCCCGGTGCGCCACGCCACTTCTCACCGATCGGATCCTCACCGTACGGGGAGAGGACTTCCGGGAGGTCGTCCTGTCCGCTCCGCTGCCGGTCCTGGTGGACTTCTTCGCCCCCTGGTGTGGGCCCTGCCAGTGGATCGTGCCCACCCTGGAGGAGGTGGCCCGTAGCCGAGCGGGAGATCTCCTGGTGGTGAAGGTGGACACGGACGAGGCCCCGGAGGTGGCGGAGGCGTGGTCCATCACCAGCGTTCCCACCGTGGTCCTCTTCCGGGAGGGTCGCGAAGTGGAGCGGAGCCGGGGGGTGGAGCCGGAGCGCGTCCGGGCCATGGCGGCCCACCCCCCCACGCCCGAAGCCCCCACGTCGGATCCGGACCCCGATCCCTGACCCAGGAGACAGGAGCAGATAGATGGCCAAGAGCGAACGGCAGGCTGAGATCCTCGAGATCGTGAAGGTGAATCGCCTGGGAAGCCAGGAGGCCCTTAGGGAGGTCCTGGCCCAGCGCGGGTTCGAGGTGACCCAGGCCACCCTCTCCCGGGACATCCGGGATCTCCACCTGGTGAAGATCACCGGGGCGGACGGCCAGCCCTACTACATGCTGCCGGAGGAGTGGGAGACCACCCCCCCGCTCGGGCGCATCCTCCCCACCCTCTTCATGGACACCGACGGGAGCGGGAACCTCCTGGTCATCCATACCCGGATGGGAGGGGCCCAGGCGGTGGCGCTGGGGATCGACTGGGAGGGATGGCCGGAGGTCCTGGGCACCATCTCCGGGGTGGACACCATCCTCGTCATCCTCCGGGCCCCCGAGGACCTGGAGCGGGTGAAGAACCGGGTCGAGGCCATCGCCCGGGCGTAGGCGGCACCCTCCCGGACGCAGGCGGCACCCCACCGGACGCCCACCTCCGGGGCGACGCCTTGCCCCCTCCGCGGTACGTGGTATTCATTCCCAATGGACCGATCCGACGACATGCCGTCCTCCGCCCCCTGCAGGGTGGGGGTCCTGGGGGGGAGTGGATACACGGGCCGGGAGCTCCTGGCCCTCCTGGGCCGCCATCCAGGCGTGGAGGTGGCCTTCGCCTCCTCCCGGGGGGAGGCCGGGCGTCCCTCCCCCGCGCCCGGGGTACCCTTCACCCCTCCGGATCCGGGTCGCGCCTCCGAGGTGGAGGTCCTCTTCCTCTGTCTCCCCCACGGTGAATCGGGGGCCTGGGTGGAGCGACTGGCCGGGGGGCCGCGCATCGTGGACCTCACCGCGGACCACCGGCCCGGCTCAGGGCGGGAGAGCGGGGCCGTCTTCGGCCTGAACGAGTGGAACCGGAAGGCGGTGGCGGAGGCGACGCTGGTGGCGAATCCCGGGTGCTATCCCACGGGGGTCCTCCTGGCCCTCCTTCCCCTTCAGGCGGCCGGCGTCCTGGACCCCGACCGCCTCACGGTGGTGAATGCTGCCTCCGGGGTTACCGGGGCGGGACGGACCCCCCGGCAGGATCTCCTCTTCGCCGAGGTCTCGGGGAACTTCCGGGCCTATGGATGGGGCAACCGCCACCGCCACCTCCTGGAGATGCGGGCCCTCCTGGGGACCGGATTCCCCCTCCTCTTCCAGCCCCATCTCCTTCCCGTGCCCCGGGGGATCCTGGAGACGCTGGTCCTCCCTGTGGCCGCCGGGGTGGACGCGGCCCGGGTCCGGGAGGTGTGGGCGGAGCAGTACCGGGGAGAACCGGCGGTGGGGCTCCTGGAGGACGGCCTTCCGGAGCTGGCGGAGGTGACCCATACGGACCGTCTCCTCCTGGGCGCGGTGGACGAGGCCGAGACCGGGGCCCCCGTGGTCCTGGCCGGGGCGGCCCTGGACAACCTGGGGAAGGGGGCCGGAGGCCAGGCCGTGCAGAACCTGAACGCCATGATGGGCTGGCCCTCCCACCGGGGGCTCCGGCTGTGAGGGCGGGGGAGGACCCGAGGGCCTCCCTCCTGGGCCTCTACCGGCCGCCGGACATCCTCTTCGTCCGGGGGGAGGGGACGGAGCTGGTGGCGGCGGACGGACGCCGGTACCTGGACTTCACGTCGGGCATCGCGGTCACCGCCCTGGGACACGCCTCTCCCGTGGTGCGTCGGGCCCTGGAGGCCGCGCTGGACGCGGGCCTCGTCCACACCTCGAACCTCTTCCGCACCGCCCCGGCCGAGGAGCTGGCCCGACGCCTGACGGAGCTCACCGGAATGGACCGGGCCTTCTTCTGCAACTCCGGGGCCGAGGGAGTGGAGGGGGCCCTCAAGTTCGCCCGGCGATGGGCCCGGGAACGGGGGGGCGGGGAGAAGCATCGGATCGTGGCCTTCAAGGGGGCCTTCCACGGGCGTCTCTTCGGAAGCCTGGCCACCACGGATCGCCGGGAGTATCGGGCCCCCTTCGAGCCCCTCATGCCCGGGGTGGACTTCGCCGATCCGGCAGAGGAGACCGGGGAGGGGTCGGAGCTCCGGCGGCTCGTGGACCGGGAGCGCACGGCGGCGGTCATCGTGGAGCCCATCCAGGGCGAGGGCGGGATGCGCCCTCTGCCCGAGTCGTTCCTCCGGGAGCTCCGGACCCTGACCCGGGAGCGGGAGGTCCTCCTCATCCTGGATGAGATCCAGTGCGGGATGGGACGGACGGGGACCTTCCTGGCCCACGAACCCGCGGGCATCCGCCCCGACCTGCTGGTCCTGGCCAAGCCCCTGGCCGGCGGGCTCCCCATGGGAGCGGTGCTCCTCACCGAGGAGGTGGCCGCCCCCCTCCAGCCCGGCGACCACGGCACCACCTTCGGGGGCGGGCCCCTGGTGGCCGGTGTGGCCCGGGCGGTGGTGGACCACATCGCCCACCCCGAGTTCCTGGATGGGGTGCGGCGGAAGGGGGAGGCGCTCGGCGCGCTCCTCCGGGGGATGGGGCAGCGGCTCGGCGCCAGGGTGCAGGAGGTCCGGGGCCGGGGGTTCATCTGGGGGGTGGAGCTCCAGGACCCGGTGGCGCCCGTGGTGGAGGCGGCCCGGGACCGGGGGCTCCTCCTGGTGGGCGCCGGACCCCGGGTCCTCCGCATCCTCCCCCCCCTCATCGCCACCGAGGCAGAGCTGGAGCGGGGGGTGGCCGTCCTGGAAGAAGCACTGGGCGCCCAGGAGGAACGGACGGACGCAGCACCCCGGGGCGCCTCGGGGGGGCAGGAACCCACCGGCCCGGCCGGGGCCATGGACGCGGGGGACAACCGGAGCGGGAGGGGATCGGCGTGACCGACGGGAATGGAGGCGGAGGGGGGGAGGGGAAGGGGCTCTGGGGGGGGCGGTTCTCCGGGGGAATGGCCCCGGAGATGGTGCCCCTGAACCGGTCCCTGGGGGTGGATCGTCGCCTCTGGCGCCAGGACCTGGCGGGGAGCCGGGCCTGGGCCCGGGCCCTGGCGGGCGCCGGCGTCCTCTCCGCCGAGGAGCGGGACGCCCTCCTCTCCGGGCTGGATCGGGTGGAGACCCGACTGGGGGCGGGCTTCCCCGAGGACGCGCCCGACGAGGACATCCACTCCCTGGTGGAGCGTCTCCTGGGCGAGGAGGCGGGTCCGGTGGCGGGGAAGCTCCACACCGGGAGGTCCCGGAACGACCAGGTGGCCACCGACTTCCGCCTCTGGGGGATGGAGGCGGCAGAGGCCCTGGAGGGCGCACTGGACGCGGTGGTCCGGGGGCTCCTGGAGCTGGCGGAAGGGGGGGTGGACCTCATCCTCCCGGGCTACACCCACCTGCAGCAGGGGCAGCCGGTGCGGGCGGCCCACTGGGCCCTCTCCCATTGCTGGCCCCTCCTCCGGGACCGGGAGCGGATCGGGACGGCGGGCGCGTCCGCCTCGGTGCTCCCCCTGGGCTCCGGGGCCCTGGCGGGGTGCCCGTTCCCCGTGGATCGGGAGGCCCTCCGCCGGGAGCTGGGGTTCCAGCGCCTATCGGAGAACTCCATGGACGCCGTGAGCGACCGGGACTGGGCGGTGGAGCTGGCCTTCGCCGGAGCCCTCCTGGGCGTCCACCTCTCCCG
>JBJHCB010000049.1:0-11085 GCA_050485805.1 Gemmatimonadota bacterium
CCACCTTCAGGAGGAGGTCCACCTCGCTGAGCTTCTCGATGACGATGAGGACCTGGTGCCCCAGCTTCTGCCCCATGAGGGCCAGGTAGAGGTATTCCTCGTCCTTGTACCCGTTGCAGATGATCAGGTGGTCGGCGGAGTCCTTGAGGGCCAGGACGGCCTGCAACTCGGGTTTGCTCCCCACCTCGAGCCCCACCCCGTGGGCGTCGCCGTACTCCACCAGCTCCTCCACCACGTGGCGCTGCTGGTTCACCTTGATGGGGTAGACCAGGGTGTATCCACCCTCGTAGTCGGCCTCCTCCATGGCCCGGGCGAAGCGCCGGGTGAGGGTCTCGATCCGGGTCCGGAGGATGTCGGGGAAGCGCAGGAGGAGGGGCAGCCCCAGCCCCTGGGCCTCCAGGTCCATGGCGATCTCGAAGAGATCGAGTCCCCGCTCCGGTTCCCGGGAGGGGTGGACCGAGACGTGCCCCTTCTCATTCACCCGGAAGTAGCCCACGCCCCACCCTTCCACGTTGTAGAGTTCCCGGGCATCGTCCAGCGTCCAGGCGGGGGAGGCGGGGGGTGCCGGAGCGGCGGGAGGGGTTTCGGTGGCGGTGCGAGGGGGCATGGAGTCTTGGGGTGGGGGGAGCGGGGGGAGAGGGGGAAGGGGCGCGGCGGAGGGACGGCGAGAGCCGCCCTCGAGAGCCGCTTTGGGGGAGACCGGGTTCCGTGCGGAGATCGTCTACCCGCCCGAGCCCGGTCGGATCCAAGGTCCCGTCCACGGTCCCGGTGGCGCGCCCGGGAAGGAACCCCGCTCCGCCCTCTGTTGTAGGGACAGGTACGTACAAGTACATTCCACGGATGCGCGACCCAGGGCGCGCGGGGGTGCGTGCCCGGCCGCCCGGGCGGTGGCCTGCCGCACCCCGTGCGCCCTGCCCCCACCCGACCCCCTTCGACCCCGGCCCTCCGGAGCCATGACCACACCTCTGCGTCCCGGCGTCCCCCTCCACGAGCAGATCTCCTCGCGGCTCCGCCAGGAAATCGCTTCCGGGGCGCTTCCACCCGAGGCCCAACTACCTTCCGAGCATGAGCTCTGTCAGGCCTACGGGGTGAGTCGGGTCACCGTGCGCCGGGCCCTCCAGACCCTGGAGGCCGATGGGCTCATCTTCCGCCGGCAGGGACTCGGATCCTTCGTGTGCGATCAGCGGGTGGCCCAGGGGCTCGTTCGCCTCACCGACTTCGCCCAGGACATGGCCCGCGCAGGGCTCAGGGCCTCCTCCAGGGTCCTGCTCCAGGAGAACGAGCCCTGTCCACCCGCCGTGGCGGAGCGGTTGGGGGTGGAGGTGGGGGCGACCGTCCTCCGGCTGGACCGCCTGCGTCTGGCGGACGACGAGCCCATCGCCCTGGACCGGACCTGGATCCCCCCCTTCTACGCCCAGCTCCTGGAAGGCCACGACCTGGCCCAGGAAACCCTGTATCGTCTCCTGGAGCGGGAGTTCGGCATCCCCGCGCTGTCCGGCAGGTACCGGATCACCGCGGGGTCCGCCGATTCCGGGATCGCCCCATTCCTCGACGTCCCCCCGGGGGAGGCCCTCCTCATCATCGAGCGGACCACCCGGACGGTGGGGGACAGGGCCGTCTACTTCCAGCGCCGCTTCTACCGGAGCGACCGCATGGCCTACGAGCTGGAGCTTGCCCGGGATGCGGGGGAGGCCAGGGACGACCAGGACGCCGAAGGGGGCGGGATGCCCCTCCGGGACTTCGAGGCCGTCTTTCATCCCGCCTCCCGGGTCTCCTGACGAGCCGGGGGCCCGGCGGCCCGGCCTGGAACGGGGGGGAACCGGCTTCTGGAGGGGACATGGCCACGGGGGGAGGCATACCATAAGGCATACTCGCAATTTGTCACCATAATGCGAATGCTTTTTATTCTTTATCCGCCCCGACCCAGATCCTGATGGGTCGCCCCCCCATCTCCAGGCTCCGAAAGCTTGGGCACTCGTCCCGCACTCCGGACCTCCACTCCCCAGGGCCGCTCCCCGGACCCGGCCCGGAGATGGACCTCGAAGACGGGGAGCCCGGGAGCCAGACGCCGGAGGGTCGTCTCCAGGTGGTAGGCTCCCAGCTCCTCCTGGAAGGCCGCCACGTCCGGCACGCGCTCCGCCGGAATCCGTCCGGTCCGGGCCAGGAAGTCGGCGTGGAGGACGTGGAGCCGAGCCACGGCATCGGGGTGATGGACGAAGAGCTCCGTGGCACCGAAGTGGGGACAGGCCGTGACCAACCCCGGGGACCCCCGGGTGCGCACCTGCACCACGGCCGCCTCCTCGTGCTCCCCTTCCAGGATATCCAGCACGAGGCCGGGATCTCCCGTCCAGAGCCGACGGAAGAAGCTCCGGATCACCTCCTCCACCGATTCCCGACGCACCCGGTAGAGGTCCGGTTCCTCCAGTAGGAGACGGAGATGCCCGCATCCCACGTGGGCCGGGAGGGGCAGGACCTCCAAGAGGAGGCCCTCCAGGTCCGGGCCGGGAGCCCGGACCCCTGCATCCACCGCCGCGCCGGCCTCCATCCCCTCGCAATGGAGTCGGGGCAGGGCTCCGGCCAGCCGGTCCTGGGCGCTCCGGTCCGTGTGCAGGTAGAACGCCCCGAACTCCCCCAGATAGTCCAGGAACAGGGCGTCCACCTCCCGGGGAGGCAGCCTTCGCCCCAGTTCCTGTTCCCACGCCGCCAGGAGAAGGACCAGGAGCCCGGCGTTCCCCCCCGGCGCCCCGGCCACGCACCCGGGGCGCCGTCCATCCACGCACCCCACCCAGAGTTCCCCGGACAGATCGTCCAGGGAGAGCACCCGTGCCTCGGGAAGCATGGTGCGGAAGTGACGCTCCAACAGTTCCCCGGTGGGCTCCTCCCGGCGGAGGAGCGCTCCGCTGGCCTTCGGTGGGCTCTTCAGGAGGCCTCCCCCGAGGCGCTCACCGGTCCAGGACCGGCTCGAGTTCGGAGGGCAGGGCCTCGTCGGCCCCGGGGCTCCCATGCCCGCCCCCGGGGCGGTCCTTCCGGCGCGCCCCCTCCGGTCCGCCCGAGCCCGACTCGCCCTGGAGAAGGAGCTCGGCGGCCTCCACCGCCTGGCTCACCTCGTGGAAGAAGCGGCCCTCGCCGATGCGCCCATCCAGCGCCGACCGCCGGAAGCGGTCCATGACAGGGCCCTTCACGCCTGCGAAGAACGCCTCCACCCCCAGCCCCCGCAAATGCCCCAGCAGCTCCTCCAGGTGATGCAGGGCGGTGGAATCGGCGCCGTTCACGGCGTGGAAATCGAAGACCATGGCCCTGGCCCCCTCCTCCCCCTCCACCAGGTCCCGGACCTGGTCGCGGAGGAACTCCACGTTGGCGAAGCAGAGGGTGGCGTCCAGGCGGTAGATGGTCATTCCCTCCGGGGGCACGGCCTGCGGGTACCGGGAGAGGTTCCGGAAGGTGTCCGTCCCGGGAAGGCGCCCCAGCACCGCGGCATGGGGCCTGGAGGTATCGTAAACCAGGGCGCCCAGGGAGGCCAGGACGCCCACCAGGATCCCCTCCTCGATCCCGAGCCCCAGGGTGGCCGCGAAGGTGACCCCCATCATGGCGAAGTCCCGGCGGTCCACCTTCCACAGGTGGATGGCCTCACGCCAGTTCAGCAGGTTGGCCACCGCCACCAGGACGATGGCGGCCAGGACGGCGTTGGGAAGGGTCCGGAAGAGGCCCGTGAGGAAGAGGAGGGTGAGGCCGATGACCGCGGCACTCACCAGCGTGGCTACCGTGGTGCGGGCCCCGGCCTGGTCGTTCACGGCGGTCCGGGAGAAGCCCCCGGTGGTGGGGAAGGCCCGAAAGAGGGCCCCCACCAGGTTCGCCGCGCCCAGCGCCACCAGCTCCTGGTTCGGATCCACCTCGTGCTTGTTCTTCGCCGCATAGACCTTTGCCACGGCGATGGACTCCATGAAGCCCACCAGGGAGATGGTGAGAGCCACCGGCAGGAGCGCCCGGACGGCGCCCGGATCGAGCGCCGGGAGGGTGGGAAGGGGGAGACCGCCGGGGATGTCCCCCACCAGGCGGAGTCCCGAAGCCTCCAGGCCCAGGATCCCGGCCAGGGCGGTGGAGACGGCCACCACCACCAGGGCTCCGGGGAAGGTCGGACGCCACTGCCTCAGGGCCACCAGGAGGAGGACGGCCGCCAGGCCCACTCCCAGGGTGAGGAGGTGGACCGACCCCAGCTCACCGGCCAGTCCCGCGAGGATCGCATGGACGTGATGGGAGCTGGGGAGCTCCACACCCAGCAGGTGGCGGAGCTGGCTCGCCCCGATGATGAGCGCCGCGGCACTCGTGAACCCGGCCAGCACGGGGTGGGACAGGAAGTTCGTCAGGAACCCGAATCGCAGGAGGCCCATGCCCAACTGGAGGGCCCCCACCATCAGGGCCAGGAGGAGCGCCAGCTCGACGTATCGCTGGGGATCGCCTCCGGCCAGGGGACCCACCCCGGCGGCCACCAGGAGGGAGATCATGGCCACCGGTCCCACCGCCAGCTGCCGCGAGGTCCCCAGGAGGGCGTACACCACCAGGGGGACCAGGGAGGCGTAGAGGCCGTAGATGGGAGGCATTCCCGCGATGAGGGCGTAGGCCATCCCCTGGGGGATGAGCATCACGCCCACGGTGAGCCCGGCGGAGAGATCGGAGGAGAGCCGCCCCCGGTCGTACCCCCGGAGCTGGCGGGCCATGGGGACGGCGCGGGTGACGAGCGACCGGGTGAGGAGCGACATGGATCGGTGCGACGAGGGCGGGTGGGACCGGAGATCCCGGGGACCCCGGAAGGCGGGCACGCTTCCGCCCCCCGGGATCCACCGGGTCAGGCCGGGGCGCCTGCGTCTTCGGTGACCACCTCGCCCACCTTCCCGTAGTCGGAGAACGGGCCGTCCACATAGCTGACCTCGAACCCTTCCCGGGCCAGGAAGGCGGCGGCCGCCGCCGACCGTCCTCCCGACGCGCAGTGCACCATGAGGTGCTTCCCCTGGGGGATCCGCTCCCGGGCGTAGGAGGGGAGCCGGGTGTAGGAGGCGCTGACGGCGCCGGGGACATGGCCGGAGGCGAACTCAGCCGCGAAACGCACGTCCACCACCGCCACGCCGTCCTCCTCCTTCCGCTCCGCCACCTCGGCGAAGGTGGCCTTCGGGATGGTCCCCACCGGCCCGCCTCCATCGAAGTACCGGGTCAGGGTCTCCGGCGTGACGAAGCCCACCAGATGGTCATACCCGATGCGAACCAGATCCCGCATCGCCTCCTCCACCGCCGCCTCCTCGATGATGAGGAGGATGGGCGTGGTCTCGTCCTCCACCAGGGAGCCCACCACCGTGTTGAAGCTCTTGTTCAGGGGGGCGTAGAGGGCGCCGGGAACGTGTCGCGCCATGAAGGCCGACCGGTCGAGGCGGGTGTCCACCACCAGGGCCTCCCCCTTCTCCACCGTCTGCTCCAGCTCCGCCGCGGTGAAGCGCTGGGGCTGGGGAAGGGGACCCAGCAGAGGCACGCCGTGGTTGTTGTCCCGCTTCATGCGGGCGAAGTAGGTCTGGGGCTCGGGCTGGCCCGCCAGGATGGCCCCCACGAAGGCGTCCTCGCCGGCGGCGGCCACGCTCAGGGAGGCGTTGTAGAGCTTCTCGTAGCCCACCGTGGTCTGGGGCACCGCCCCCAGGGCCTTCCCGCAGGTGGAACCGGCGCCGTGGGCCGGCCAGACCTGCACGTAGTCCTGGAGCTCGGTGAACCGGGGGAGGGAGGCGAAGAGCTGCCGGGCGGACGGCTCCTGCACGCCGTGCATCCCCGCGGCCTGCTCCAGGAGGTCGGGGCGCCCCAGGTCCCCCACGAAGACGAAGTCCCCGGTTGCGATCCCGATGGGGGTGGAGGCGCCGCCCCCCCGGTCGATGAGGACGTAGCTGAGATGCTCCGGCGTGTGTCCAGGGGTGTGGATGGCCCGGATCTCGATTCCCCCCAGCTGGAAGGTGTCCCCGTGCTTCAGGAAGCGGACATCGTAGTCCCCCGTCCGGGCCCAGTCGCTGGCCCACTCCTCCCCTCCCTCGTCGGAGAGATAGGTCCGGGTGCCGAACCGATGGGCGAACTCCCGGGCCCCCGAGAGGAAGTCGGCGTGGATATGGGTCTCCGCCACCGCAGTGATGCGCAGGCCCTCCGCCTCGGCGGCCTGCACGTAGCGGTCGATGTCCCTCTCCGGGTCGATGAGGAGGGCCTCACCGGACTTCTGGCAGCCCACAAGGTAGGCGTACTGGGCGAGCTTGGGGTCGAAGAACTGGCGGAAGAGCATGGGTCCCTCTCGTTCGTTCGGGTCTGGGGATCCGGGCCGCGGGGGACCGGATGCTGCGGCTGGACAGTGGCGGGGGTGGAGGGTCGGAGCAGGAGGGGGAGCCCGGGCCGGCACCTCCCCCTGGGGGTCGCGTCAGTGTGGGAGCCGGCTTCGCAGGGCCGCATAGGTCCAGGTCCCCAGCATGGCGGAGACCAGTCCCACTGCCAGGACCGAGATCCCCGCTCCCAGGAGGGCGAAGATGGGCCCGGGACACGCCCCCAGGAGGGCCCACCCCATTCCGAAGAGGGTTCCGCCGATCCAGTAGCGGGCCCCCGGGATGCCAGCGTCCCCCCAGTCCTTCGGGGAGAGGTGGATGGGCTCACCGTGGATCGTCTTCACCCCCAGGCGCTTGATGACCTGCACGGAGAGGGCGGCCACGCCCACCGCCAGCCCGATGATCCCGTACATGTGGAAGCTCTGGAAGCGGAACATCTCCTGGATGCGGAACCAGGACACCACCTCGGCCTGGACGAAGACCACTCCCAGGTACGCGCCCAGGAGGAGGTATCCCAGGAGGGCCAGGGGACGATTCCCCCCGGCCGTGGCCCTCTCCCGGGTGTCGGGCACCACCTGTCCGGAGTCCAGGCACTCGAAGTCCGGCGGGCCGGAGTCCGGCGCGGAAGCGGTGGTGGTCCTCTGGTTGTGCGTCGGCTTCATGGGTCGTCTGCGTTTCGGGTCCGTATTGGGCAGGCGTGGGGTGCGCTCCGGGACGCCCGATGGTCAGCCCAGGAGGAGGGGGAGGAGGCCGAAGGTCACGAGGAGTCCGCCGGCGAAGAACCCCAACACCGCCACCAGGGAAGGGAGCTGGAGGTCAGCCAGGCCGGAGATGGCATGCCCCGATGTGCATCCCCCGGCATAGCGGGCGCCGAAGCCCACCAGGAAGCCCCCCAGGACGACCACCGCCAGGCCCACGGGAGTGAGGAGGGTGGACCAGCTGAAGAGCTCCACCGGCACCAGGCCGGAGAAATCCTGGATCCCCAGGGCGGCCAGGTCGCTCCGGGTGGCTTCGGAGATGGACTGCCCCGCATCGGGCATCCCCAGCACCGTCACCGCCAGGAATCCGCCCAGGGCCACGCCCGCCACGAAGACGAGATTCCAGAGCCCCGATCTCTTCCAGTCATACCGGAGGAACGAGGGCTTCAGGCCCGAAGGAGCGGGAGTGGCGGCGCACAGGTGGCGGAGGTTCGCCGAGATCCCGAACACCTTTCCCCCCGCCAGGAGAAGGAGGGGGACCACCAGGCCGATGAGGGGGCCGGCCACGTACCAGGGCCAGGGAGCCGCAAGGGTCTCGAGCATGGGTTTCCTTCCCGGAGGGAGCCGGTGCCAGCTTGTTGCTACTTGTTAATACAAGCTGGCGACAGACCTATGGTAATGGAATTCCCACCGGGGTCAAGGGTCAGGCGCGGGGTGCCCCGCCGGCGAGGGAGGGGGGCCCCGCCGGCGGGGATGAAGCGCCCCCCGACGCGGGGAGGAGGCGCCCCCGGCCTGGGCATCAGCCGGTGACGGCTCCCACCACCCGCGCCAGCCCGGAATCGTCGCCGAGGGAGCTCCCCTCACCGGACCCGAAGATGTGCCGGGGATCCAGGCGATGGGTTCCGCGGATATGCCGGATGGACCCCGATGCCGCCCGGATCGCCAGGCTCTCCGTGGTGACGCCGACGCCCCGGTCGTAGCGGACGCCCTGGAGGAACGGTCCCCCGGTGATGGCGGTGGCGGCGAAGAACGCGTCGGGGTGGGCGATGAGGTCGTCCAGGTGGAGCACCTGGCGGAGGTCCTCTCCCGGGGGGAGCTCCCCCTCGAGACGGGCCCGCTCCTCCTCTCCCTGGGGCGCACGCATCCCCTGCATCCCGCCTCCCAGGGCCTTCACCGCCGCCGCGGCGATGACCCCTTCCGGGGTACCGCCAATGCCCATGAGAAGGTCGATTCCGGTTCCCGGATAGGCGGCCAGGAGGGCGCCCATGACATCGCCGTCGGTGTGGAGGGAGACCCGGGCTCCCACGTCCCGGATCTCCCGGACAAGATCCAGGTGTCGGGGCTTGTCCAGGACGAACACGGTGAGTTGCTCCACCGGCCGGCCCAGGGCCTCCGCCACCTGGCGGAGGTTCTCGGTGGGAGACAGGGTGATGTCGATGGCATCCCGGGCGGCCCGCTCCACCACCACCTTGTCCATGTAGAAGGAGGGGCCCGGATCCCACATGGTCCCTGCGGGTGCGGCCGCGATCACGGCGATGGCGTTGGGCCGCCCGTAGGCCAGGAGCCGCGTCCCCTCCACGGGGTCCACCGCCAGGTCCAGGGCCGGATCCGCCCCGGTCCCCACCTCCTCCCCGTTGAAGAGCATGGGGGCTTCGTCCTTCTCGCCCTCCCCGATGACCACCCGGCCCCGCATGGCCACCCGGTCCAGGACGGCCCGCATGGCGTCCACCGCCGCCTGGTCCCCCGCCTTCGCGTCCCCCCTCCCCATGTGGGGGGCCGCCGAGAGGGCGGCGGCCTCGGTGACCCGGACCAGCTCCATCCCCAGGTTCCGATGGATCCTGGGACCGTCGGCCGGGCCCTCGCTCCCCCCGAGGCCTCCCATGCTCACCTCCCGGTATGGGCGGCCAGGGCGTCCTTCACCTCTCCCACCCGGCCCGTGGAGCGGAGCTTCCCGGACTTGTGCTCGATGAACCGTGCGTATTCCTCCATGAACACCTTGCCGGGGGTCCGGAAATCGAAGTTTCCGGGATGATCCCGGAAGTGCTCCCGGTGGACCCGGGTCCAGACCAGCCGGCCGTCGGTGTCGATGTTCACCTTGGTCACCCCCAGGGGAATGGCCCGGGCGAACTGCTCCTCGTCCACCCCCTTCGCCGAGGGATCCAGGGTGCCCCCGGCGGCGTTGATGCGGTCCACCTCCTCCCGGGGGACGGAGCTGGAACCGTGCATCACCAGGGGGAATCCGGGAATCCGGCGCTGGATCTCGGCCACCCGGTCGAAGTGGATTCCCTGCCCACCACTGAACTTGTAGGCTCCGTGACTGGTCCCGATGGCCACGGCCAGGCTGTCGCACCCGGACCCCTCCACGAAGGCCTTCGCCTCCTCCGGATCGGTGAGCTTGGCGTGCTTCTCATCCACCTGGATGTCCTCCTCCACACCCCCCAGCATCCCCAGCTCCGCCTCCACGCTCACGCCCACGGCGTGGGCCCGCTCCACCACCCGCCGCGTTGCGGCCACATTCTCCTCGAAGGGATCGTGGGAGGCGTCGATCATCACCGAGCTGTAGAATCCGGAATCGATGGCGTCGTAGCAGGTGGCCTCGTCGCCGTGGTCCAGGTGGACGGCGAAGACCGCCTCCGGATACTCCTCCTCCGCCGCCCGGAGGATGGCCTCCAGCATCCGGACCCCGGCATAGGCCCGGGCCCCCTTGGAGAGCTGCACGATGAAGGGGGCGTCGGCCCTCCGGTGCCCCTCGAAAAGCCCCCGGGCCTGCTCCATGTTGTTGATGTTGTAGGCGCCAACGGCAAATCGGCCGTAGGCCACCTCGAAGAGCTGCCGGGTGGTGACGATCATGGATGAGGGCTCCGTGGGGGTGGGTGGTCCGGACGGTACCGTGAGGTGGACCTCCGGGGCGTCAGGCAGGGGTCATGCCGTTCCCGTGGGGCCCCCCCTTGCCGGCCTCCTCGCCAACCTCCCCGCCCATCCCCTAAGGGTACACCGAACCCCGCCCCCGCCAAGTCCGGCATGACCCCCCTTCCCGACTTCCCCGACCACTTCTCCGCTGGCGCCGGGGCGTACCGGGACCACCGGCCGGACTATCCCCCTGCCTTGGTGGACTGGCTCGCCCGGGAGGCTCCGGGCCAGGACCGGGCCTGGGACGCCGGGTGTGGCTCCGGACAGCTGGCTCTTCCCCTGGCCTCCCGGTTCCGCCAGGTGGTGGCCAGTGACGCCAGCCGGGAGCAGGTGGCCGCGGCCCACCGGCACCCACGGGTGGCCTATCGGGTGGCCACCGCCGAGGCGCCGGGTCTCCCACCGGGGAGCGTGGACCTGGCCGTGGCGGCGCAGGCGGCCCACTGGTTCGACCTGGATGCCTACTACCGGACGGTGAGACGGGTGACCCGCCCGGGGGGGCTGCTGGCCCTGGTGAGCTACGGGGTTCTGCGGCTGGACGAGGACATCGACGAACTGATGCGCGAGTTCCACGATGTGGTCCTGGCCCCCCACTGGCCGCCGGAGCGCGCGGCCGTGGTCTCGGGCTACCGGACCCTCCCCTTCCCCTTTCCGGAGCTCACCCCTCCGGAGACGGAGCTCCGACGCCGGTGGACCCTCTCCCAGCTCCTGGGCTACGTGGAGACCTGGTCCGGGGTCCGCTCCCTCGACCGCGGGGAGTGGCACCGTTTCCGTTCCGAAATGGGGGCCGCATGGGGCCCCCCGGATACGCCCCGGGAGGTCCGCTGGCCCCTCGGGGTGCGGGCGGGTCGGATGGAGTCCCTCCCCGAGGAGGCTGACCGGTCCGGTTGAGGGCCCGATGACGGCCGGGCATCCAGGGAGGTCGGAGGCGGCGGAGGGGGGGGCGGGCCCCTCCGGTGGAGTTCACCCGGGGCACTTCCTGTCGGCGAGCCCGGTTCCCATTCCCCCCCGATTGCCCCCCGCCCGGCCTCCGCCTATCGTTTATCGTCGATTTACGATCACCCCCTTCCCCCCGATCCATGCCACTGCGTCCCGCCCCCACCCGCCCCACCCCCCCGCTCTCCAGCCCGCCCTCCGCCCCGACC
>JBJHCB010000050.1:0-11011 GCA_050485805.1 Gemmatimonadota bacterium
CACCAGGTCTCCCTGGACGGGGAGGAGTTGAACCTCACGCCCACCGAGTTCCGCCTCCTCCAGGCGCTCCTGGAGCGCCGTGGCCGGACCCAGAGCCGCCGCCAGCTCCTGGAGCGGGCCTGGGACGTGGAGTCCGAGGTGGCGGAGCGGATCCAGACCCGGACCGTGGACATGCACATCCGGCGGCTCCGGGCGAAGCTGGGCCCGGTGGGGGACTGGGTGGAGACCGTCCGGGGCTTCGGCTACCGCCTCAAGATCCCGGGGCGGGAGGAGGGGTGATCCGCGGCCTTCCCCGGCACCCCGGGGTCCCCCTCGGGAGCGCCACCGGGTGAGCCTCCGCCGGCAGGTCTTCCTCCTGGCGGGGGGGCTCATGACCGCCACCCTGACGGTGGTGGGCGTCCTCTTGGTGGTGGGGGTGGCCCGCCCCCTGGCCGAGGCGGAGGAGGCCCGACTCCTGGCCGATCTCTCCGCGTCGGTGGCCTTCCTGGAGCTCCGTCCGGAGCTGACTCCGGCGGGGCTGGTGGCCGAGGTGGAGGATCTGCTGGGCGCCCGGGTGATGCTGGTGGCCCCGGACGGGACGGTGCTGGCGGACTCGGGGGTCCCCGGGGGCGATGTCCAGGGGATGGAGAACCACGGGGGCCGCCCCGAGATCGTGGCCGCCCTGGCCGGCCGGACCGAGGTGGTGGACCGACCGAGTCCCACCCAGGGGATCCGGGCCCTCTACGCGGCGGCCCCGGTGCTCCTGGGGGATGGGCAGCCCGCGGTGATCCGCCTGTCCCGCCCCGTGGCCCCCCTCCTCGCCCCCGCCCGGCGCATCGTCCTGGCCCTGGCGGGGATGGGAGGGGTGTCCCTTCTCCTCCTGGCCGCCGGGGCCGGCCTCCTGCAGCGTCGGCTGGAAGGGCAGCTCCAGATCCTGCAGCAGGGCGCCATGTGGATGGAGGAGGGCACTCCCGGGGGACTCCCGGCCCGGGATGGGGTGGGCCCGGAGCTCCGTCCCCTGGTGGGCGCGCTCCGCCGCCTGGAGGAGGAGGTCCTGGACCGGTTCCGGGGGTTGGAGCGGGAACGGGACGAGATGCAGGCCCTGGTGGACTCCATCGCCGAGGGGGTCATCGCCCTCACCGACGATGCCCGGGTCCTCCGGATGAACCGGGCGGCCGCCGATCTCCTGGAGGTGCGGCAGCCCTCCGACTTCGCCCCCATCGGGGCCCTGGTCCGCCATCCCGAGCTCCGGGACCACCTGGAGGAGTCGGTGGTCCTGCCCCTCCCGGCCCGGGAGTTCCTCCTGGCGGGAAGGCACCTCCGGGTCTCCTCCCACCCCATCCCCCGGGGGGGGGCGGTGGTCACCTTCCTGGACGTGACGGACCTCCGGCGCATGGAGAAGATCCGCCGGGACTTCGTGGCCAACGCCTCCCACGAACTCAAGACCCCCCTCACCGCCATGCGGGGCTTCGCCGAGACCCTCCTGGAGGGAGACCCCCCCGAGCACCTCCGGCAGGAGTTCCTGGGCTCCATCCGGTCCAACACGGTCCGCCTGCAGAACCTGGTGGACGACCTCCTGGACCTCTCCCGCCTGGAGTCGGGAGCCTGGAAGGTGGAGGACGAGGAGACGGAGGTGGCGGCCTCGGCCCGGGAGGTGTGGGGGGAGCTCGAGCGACACCACCGGGAGCGGGAGCTGGACTTCCGGGTGGAGGGGGATGCCGTGGCCCTCGCCGACGGTCAGGCGCTCCACCAGATCTTCCGGAACCTCCTGGAGAACGCCGTCCGGTTCACCCCGGACGGGGGCTCCATCCGGGTGCGCATCGAGCCGCTGGGTCCGGAGCTGGCGGTCTCGGTCTCGGATTCCGGGGCAGGGATCCCCTCTTCCGCCCTTCCACGCATCTTCGAGCGCTTCTACCGGGTGGACGCGGGGCGGGGACGGGGCGCCGGGGGGACGGGTCTGGGCCTGGCCATCGTCCGCCATCTGGTGCAGTCCATGGGGGGCGAGGTCTCGGCGGAGAGCCGGCTGGGAGAAGGGACCACCATCCGCTTCACCCTCCCCCGGGTGGAGACCGAGTAGGCCGGGCCGGACCGGGGGTCGGACGGCGGGCCGGACGGCGGGCCGGACCTTTCCCCCGGATCCCTCCTCGGGTAACATGGAACGGTTGGTTCCACCGTCCGCGGCCCCGTCCGGCCGCGCTCCCGGCTTCGTTCCCTCCCCGGCGTTCCCATGCCCCTCCGCGCCAAGCGGCACTTCCACGAACTGCTGGAGCTCCTCCACGCCCGCCTCCTGGAGATGGGGGGTGAAGCCGAGGCGCTGGTGCGACGGGCCGCCTGGGCGGTGGTGGAACGGGACGCCGGCGCCCTGGAGGGGATCAAGGCGGGCGATGCCCGGGTGGACGGTCTGGAGCTGGAGGTGGACGAGCGTGCGCTGGAGCTCCTGGCCCTGCAGCAACCCATGGCCCGTGACCTCCGGCAGATCGTGGCCACCCTGAAGATCTCCAACGACCTGGAGCGGGTGGGGGACCACGCGGTCAAGGTGGCCAACGCCGGCCGGGCGCTCCTGCGCCACCCCCCCATCCCCGACCTCCCTCAGCTCGAGGAGATGGTCCAGCTCTCCCTGGAGATGCTCTCCGACGCCCTTCGCGCCTACACCCTCCGGGACGTGGAGACGGCCCGGGAGGTCCGGGCCCGGGATGACGCCGTGGACGACCTGCGGACGGCCATCCACCGGATCCTGGTGGGCCACATGCTGGAGGACCCCCGGCGCATCTCCCCGGCGCTGGAGCTCATCCACATCTCCCAATCCCTGGAGCGGGTCGCGGACCTGGCCACCAACATCGCCGAGGAGATCGTGTTCCTGGTGGAGGGCCAGGTCATCCGGCACCTGCCGGACGCGGAGGCGGGGAGCGCGCTTCCGGCCACGCCGGAGGTGGAGAACCCGCACCCGTCCCCGCCGGACACCGACACGTAGGAAGGCCGCGTGGACACGCCATCTGGTCCCCCCGGGGGGTGGTTCGACGAAGAGGAGGGCGAGGGCTCCGACACCCTGGCCCCCACCCGCCCCGCTCGGTCGTCCCCCGCCGTGGAGCAGCTCCTGGAGGAGGTGGAGGCCGAGACGGATCCCAGCGGGCGCCTCACCGTGGGGGGCCTCCGGGGTCGGGCCGCCATCGTCACCGGGGGTTCCATGGGGATCGGCCGGGCCGTGGCCAAGGCCCTGGCCCGCTCCGGCGTGCACGTGGCCTTCAACTACCTGAACGAGGGGGAGGCCTCCCTCCTGGAGGCGGACCGGACAGCCGCCGACCTGGAGGCCCAGGGGGTCCGGGTCTTCCGGAGGGCCGTGGACTGCACCGACTCGGCGGGGGTCACCCACTTCGTGGAGGAGGCGGCGGAGGCCCTGGGGGGGCTGCACATCCTGGTGAACAACGCCGGGATCGGTCGGGATCGTGCGCTCTGGCGGATGACCGACGAGGACTGGGATGCCGTCCTCCACACCAACCTCACCGGGTCCTTCTACTTCCTCCGGGCGGTGGCTCCCCGATTCCGCGCCCAGGAATATGGGAAGGTGGTGAACATCTCCTCGGTCCATGGCCTCCGGAGCGAGTTCGGGCTGGCCAACTACTCCGCCTCGAAGGGAGGGATCCTGGCCCTCACCCGGAGCGCCGCCGTGGAGCTCGGCCCCTCCAACGTGAACGTGAACGCCGTGGCCCCGGGGTACATCCGCACCACCCGCCTCACGGAGAGGGTGCCTTCGGAGATCCTGGATCGGGTGCGGGAGCGGAGCACGCTGGGACGCCTGGGCGACCCCCAGGACGTGGCCGGGGCCGTGCTCTTCCTCTGCTCCGAGGCCGCGCGCCACATCACCGGAGTCGTCCTGCCGGTGGATGGCGGCTATCTCCTCTGAGGAGGTGGGCATGGGCGTGGGGGTGAAGGTTCCGGCTTCCGGCCTCCTTCTCGTGGCCCTTCTCCTGGGGCCCGCACTGGCCGGGTGCGGCGAGGGCGGTCCGCCTCCCGAGGGGCGGGGGTTCGACCTGCCCGGGCTCCCCGCGCCCCTGGACTCCTCCACCCTGATCTACACCCTGGCCCTCACCTTCACCCGGGACGAGGCGCCGGTGCAGGTCACCCGCCAGGTGCCCATCCCCATGCAGACAGGGGGAGACCCCCGGGAGGACGTGCTCCGGGCCGCCCTGGAGGCCCTTACCGCCGGACCCCTTCCCGAAGAGAGAGCCCAGGGAATCCACTCGTTCTTCGGCGGACATTCCATCGGCCTCCTGGAGGATCTCACCGTTCGGGGAGACACCGCCTGGATAGACTTCGGCGACCTCCGGGAGGCGGTTCCCAATGCCGCCTCCTCCACCGGGAGCTTCCACTTCCTGGCGGAGCTCGGCGGCACCGTCTTCGCCGTTCCGGGGGTGGAGGTGGTGGAGTACCGGATGGAGGGTTCGTGCGAGGCCTTCTGGAACTTCCTCCAGAGGGACTGCCAGCGGATCCGCCGGCCCGGCGCGGCGTGACGGGCGGGGCGCGACAAGCGGGGCGTGGCGCGGGGAGCGGGGTGTGAAGGGCGCGGGAGAACGGGCGCGGGGGAACGTCGCGCCCCCCCTCCGGTACAGGGAACCCGGCCCGATGCGCCGGACCTCCCATCCCACCCCGGAACCCGCACTCCAGGAAACCACATCCCATGGCCAACCGCTCCGTCCGTTTCGACACCACCGAGGGCAGCTTCCGCGCCGAGCTCTTCGAGGACCGCGCGCCCGTCACCACCGGGAACTTCGTCTCCCTGGTGGAGAAGGGGTTCTACGATGGGATCCTCTTCCACCGGGTCATCGACGGCTTCATGATCCAGGGCGGTTGTCCCGAGGGGACGGGGCGGGGGGGGCCGGGGTACGAGATCAAGGATGAGTTCCATCCGGAGCTCCGCCACGGCTCGGAGGGGATCCTCTCCATGGCCAACGCCGGCCCCGATACCGGGGGCTCCCAGTTCTTCGTCACCCTGGCCGCCACCCCATGGCTGGATGATCGCCATGCGGTCTTCGGACAGGTGGTGGAGGGGATGGAGGTGGTGCGGCAGATCGGGCAGGCCGAGACCGGGCGGAACGACCGACCCGCGAAGGACGTGGTCATGGAGAAGGTGACCCTGGAGGGGTGAGGAGGCCCAGTGTCCGAGTCCGACGAATCCGAAGCGCCACCCGACGACCCCACCTCCCTCTCCGACGAGGAGTGGCGGTCGCGACTCTCCCCCGAAGCCTTCCGCGTCACCCGGAAGAAGGGGACGGAGCGGGCCTTCACCGGGATGTACTGGGACGAGAAGCGGCCCGGGACCTACCGCTGCGTCTGCTGCGACACCCCCCTGTTCTCCTCCCGGACCAAGTTCGAGTCCGGGACGGGGTGGCCTTCCTTCTGGGCCGTGGTGGATCCGTCGGCGGTGGCCGAGCGGGACGACCGGTCCTTCTTCATGCGTCGCACCGAGGTGATCTGCGCCCGCTGCGCCGCCCATCTGGGGCACGTCTTCCCCGACGGCCCCGAGCCCACCGGCCTGCGCTACTGCATCAACTCCGTCGCCCTCCGGCTGGACCCGGAATCCGGGGATTCCTCCCAGGGCGGGACGTAGTCCCGGGCTTCCGGGGAGGGGTTCCGGAGGAACGGATGGCCGGACCTGCTGTAGGAAAGGGCAGCCCCCTCCGCGGGGGTTGCTCCGCACACCGGAGCCCCACCGGGCCGCCCCTCGGTCCCGGTGGGTTTCTCGTTCAGGCAGGTGACGTGGTGGAACGACGCAGGCGGTGGACAGGACCCGGGGGCACCATGGTGGCCCTCGCTCTCTTCGCGGTGGGGCTCGCCGGATGCGATGCCCTCTCGCGGCCCGTGGCCCACGCGGCCCCAGCCGTGGAGGACGTTCGTCCCCACCTGGTCTACGGCGGGGAGATGTCGGTGGAGATGAGCGGCAACGTGGCCCAGGTCACGGTGGTGGTGGATCCCGAACCCTACCGGAGGGGCGGGGACCTCTGGGCCAAGGCCACCCCCTACCTGTACCTCTTCTCCTCGTCCACACGGGACGCCTTCGATGCCCACCCCGGTCTGGGCGGGGTGCGGGTCATCATCCAGCACCCCAACGGGGACTGGATGGCCCAGGCGCTCCTGAGCCGGGAGGTCCTGACGGAGACGGGATGGCGGCAGGCCCTGAACCTGAGCGGGGTGGCCCGACGGGACGGCACGGAACGTCCGGGGCGGATGCAGGATCTCGTCCGGTGGGGTGAGGATCGGACGGAATTCCAGTATAATCCGGACTACATCTCATCCGGGTAGGGGGACCGGGCGCACCGGTGGCCGGTGGGTCCGGCACCTCCATCGCACAAGGAGATCCATGGCCAGGACCATCACCGTAATCCCAGGGGACGGGATCGGCCCGGAAGTGACCACGGCCACCCTCCAGATCCTGGACGCCGCCGGCGCGGGTCTGGAGTACGACGAGCAGGCCGCGGGTCTGGCCGGCCTGGAGCTCCACCGGAGCCCCCTCCCCGAAACCACCCTGGACTCCATCCGCCGCAACGGCGTGTGCCTGAAGGGCCCCCTCACCACTCCGGTGGGGGCGGGCTTCCGGTCCATCAACGTGGCCATCCGGAAGGAGTTCGATCTCTTCGCCAACGTCCGGCCCGCCCTCACCCTGGTGCCGGGAGGGCGCTACGAGGACGTGGACCTGGTCCTGATCCGCGAGAACACCGAGGGGCTCTACGTGGGCGTGGAGCACTACATCGGCCTCGGGGGGGACCCCCGGGCCGCTGCGGAGTCGGTGATGATCATCACCCGGTTCGGGGCGGAGCGGATCGTCCGCTATGCCTTCGAATATGCCCGCCGGAACGGGCGGAAGAAGGTCACCCTGGCCCACAAGGCCAATATCCTGAAATACACCCAGGGGCTCTTCCTGGACGTGGGGCGGGAGGTGGCCACCGAATATGAGGGCGAGGTGGAGTTCGAGGACCGGATCATCGACGCCACCGCCATGCACCTGGTGGTGGATCCCTATCAGTTCGATGTCCTGGTCATGGAGAACATGTTCGGCGACATCCTCTCCGACCTGATGGCGGGGCTGGTGGGGGGCCTCGGCCTCGCCCCCGCCGGGAACATCGGCAAGGACGCCTCCATGTTCGAGGCCGTCCACGGCTCCGCCCCGGACATCGCCGGCCAGGGCGTGGCGAACCCCAGCTCCCTGGCCCTGTCCGCGGCCATGCTCCTGGACCACGTGGGGGAGGGGGAGACGGCGACCCGGGTCCGGCGAGCCATCCGGAAGACGCTGGAGGATCCCGCCACCCGGACCCGGGACGTGGGGGGGACCGCCGGGACGGCGGAGTTCACGCGGGCCGTCATCCGGCACCTGGAGTAGACCGGTGGTGCGACGGAGGGATCTCGATCGAAGCGACCGTCCATCCGATGAGGTGGTGTGCGTCCGCTGTCTGCGCCCCACACCCGGGAGCGAGCTGGACCGGCTCCTCTGGTGCCCGGAGTGCGTGGAGTCGGCCCGGTCCCGGGCCGCCCGGATCGGCTGGTCGTTCGGCGGCCTGCTGGCGCTGGCCCTCGCCCTCTACATCTGGTTCGGGATCCAGCCCGATCTGAGCCTCATCCCCACCGGGTGGGCCCTGACCCTGGCGGTGGCCTTCTATCTGGGCGGACGGATCGCCCGGGAGATCTCCTTCGGGGTGATGCGGCTGCGGAACCAGCAGGCCGTGGAGGCGGTTCCCCCCTCCTCCCCCTCCCCGCCGGCGCCCCCGGGCGGCTCTCGGGGAGGACCCCCGGGATCCCTGGGCGGGCCATGACCCCCTCGGCGGAGCCCGGGGCGGAAGGAGGAGTCGGGTCCAGCGATGACACGGAGGGCGGGAGCCGCACCGCGCGCTCCCCTCGCCGGCTCCGGGACGAAGAGCCCTTCCGGACCATCCAGGCCTATCCCCGACGGTTCGGGTGGGGCATCCCCCTGGTCTTCCTGGTCTCCATCGGGGGCGGCGTCCTGTTCGTGGGACGGAGCCTTTCCCTGGGGATCGCCATCCAGCTCGGTCTCCAGACCGTGGGCCTCCTCTGGCTCTACGTCCCCGCCCTCCGGCGTCGCCTGCGGGAGGAAGGGGAGGGAGGGGAGGCCCGGGGGGACGGCCCCCGGACGCCCCCCGGGCCTCGACAGGGTTGACGGATCGCGGCTCCCCTCTAGGTTAAAAGACTCGGGAGTTTCGTGACGGCAAGCGTCCGGTCTCCCCAAGCGCCGCTAGCTCAATTGGCAGAGCAACTGACTCTTAATCAGTAGGTTCCAGGTTCGATTCCTGGGCGGCGCACTTCGATAAGTACTTGTGAGAAAAGGACATACAGCCCTCCCAGGCCGGCCGGCCTGGGAGGGCTGTGTAGCTTCGTGTGTAGCTTCAGCAGAAAGGCGATCACTTGGGCCCTGCCTTGGAGCTTGCTTCGCCGGATGCACGACCGGGGGTGCGAGACCCCTTGAGAATCCGCTGCATGGCCAAGAGGGACTGTTCTTCCGGTCCGTCTTCTTCTTCACGGTAGATTCGCAGGAGTGCGTTGCGGTCCCGGTTGCCCGTGACGTCGCCGACGAGCGCTCCTGCGCTGGTGCCTCTGCCGGTACCTCCCTGAACACCATCTTATCGAAACGGTCGACCGCGCGGTCAGGGCGGTTTGCCTTGCTCCCCATCGCCACGCTTGACCGTGGGGCGAGATGGAGCCAAGGTTGTAGGAGTACAACTTGTAGCGCTACAACCTTAAGGGCTACACCCATGGCGACACGCCGGACGAAGGGCTCCGCTCCCGCGCCTGAGGCGTTGAACAAGCCCGGGGACATCGTAGATCGGGATCAGGTATGGCGGACGCTCGTTGACGCCTGGAGCAGCGATGAGCCGGAGTTGCTCCTCGGACTCGGACGGCGGCGAGCCGGGAAGAGCTGGGTGCTGGCCCGGTTCGCCAGAAGCGTGGGAGGTCTCTACTACCAGGCGACAAAGCGGACCGAGGCCGATCAGCTCGGGGTCCTGAGCCGCATCGTGGGCGAGCACTACGGCGACCCGGCCCTGAGCGGCGGCGTGGCCTTCCCGGACTGGGAGTCGTTGTTCGCGTATCTGACCCGGCGGGCAGAGGGCGAGACCTTCCTCCTCGTCATCGACGAGTTCCCCTATCTCGCCGAAGCCGCGCCTGCCCTCCCGTCGATTCTCCAGGCCACGTGGGACCACGAGTGGTCGACATCGAAGGCCAAGGTGGTGCTCAATGGGTCCCACATTTCGGCCATGAAGCGCCTCGAAGCGGCCGACCAACCCCTCTATGGCCGGCGAACCCGACGCCTGACCTTCCCCCCCTTCGAGGCCCATGACGTCCGGGCCTTCGTACCGGGGTACACCGCCCGAGACGCGCTCCTGGCCTACGGAATCTTCGGTGGCCTCCCTGGCCATCTGGGCCTGCTCCGCCCCAAGGAGGATCTGGAGACCAACATCCGTCGCCTTCTTCTGAACCCTGACGGGCGCCTCGTGGACGAGGCCGAGCACATGCTCGACGCCTTTCGGGGCGACGCCGACGTCCACTATTCCATCCTCCAGGCCATCGCGCAGGGCGAGCGGACGTGGAGCCGGATATCGAGCCGCCTGGGGAAGCCTGGTGGGTCCCTCTCGCGCCCCATGCGTTGGCTGGAAGACATGCATCTGGTGAGGCGCCGGGTCCCCGTCACCGACAACCCGAAGACCTCGAAGCGGACACTCTACAGCCTGTCGGACCCGTACATGGGGTTCTGGCACCGGTTCATTGCCCCCCTCCGGGCCACGGGAGAGCTGAGCCTGGCAGCTCCGGAAGCGCTCTGGCGGGGGCGCGTCAAGCCAGGGCTCGACGACTACATGGGGACGGTCTTCGAGGATGTCTGCCGGGCGTGGGTGGCGCGGTCCGAGAGGCTACCCTTCCGGCCCAGCCGTCTCGGGGCGTGGTGGGACTCCACCTCTGAAAACGAGATCGATGTGGTGGCGCTCGGCCCCACCGATGAGGTGCTGGTGGGTACCTGCAAGTGGGGCGCGGTGTCCGACCGCGACCTCGCGGACCTCCGGGCGACGGCGGCCAAGCTGCTCCCCGAGCTGCCGGCGACCCACCGGACGGGCCCCATCACCCACGCCTGCTTCTCCGGACGAGGGGAGTGGGGGAAGGGTGTGGCCAGTCAGATCCAGGCCGGCACGGTCCTGGGATTCGGGGCGGACGACCTCGTCTCAATCCGTGAGCGCTGACAGCCCTCAACCAACATCAGGCGGTCCACCGCTTCCAGCAGGGGGGGGCGCCCGTCCCTTCCCCCCGAAGCTCCCCGAGGCGGGCCCAGGGTTCCCGGGTCCCCCGGGGAGTTCGTCTCTGGTCACGGTGTCCCGGGGCCTCCGGACCGGGGGTCGGCGAACCTCACGCGATGCGACTGGCGCCTTCCCGAATCCGGCGGTTTGATCCTGACCCGCTCGGACCTCCAACCGCATCGATCTGAGTCCGTCCTCATGTGGTTGAGCACGTCACCTGGCATCAAGCGACTCGGTGACGGGACGCCCGTGGCTGGGCAGGGAGGCAGTGCCCGTGAACTGTGTAGCTTCAGCGGGAAGGCGATCAGTTGCGCCCGGTGTTGGAGCGCGCTTTCCGGGAAACCCTCGGATCGTTGACCGGTAGCGGGTGATGGCGGCTTGAGACCCATGCCTGTATCGGTTCTCCACGAAGCACCGGGCATCGCGACCCCAGCCTCCGTCTACCGTGCCTCCTCCCGCTCCCCCCGCACTCGGCCGACGGACGTTTCCTCTCCGCCCCTTCTCGAGGTGCGCCGCATCGTTCAGGTGGAGACGATCTGTTGGTAGAGTTAGAGAATCCTCGCCTGCGACCTCCTCAACCGCGGGTGCATGGGCTTCAGGGGAGTCGGCGACCGCCGACTGTGCTGATACGGTATTCACCTGACACCTGGGCCTGAAAAAGAACGGTGGCCAAACGGCCCCGCCGGGATTACTTGAGAGTTGTCGATTCCACTCAAGACCCGGAGAGTACGCATGACCACCGCCCA
>JBJHCB010000051.1:0-10855 GCA_050485805.1 Gemmatimonadota bacterium
GAGGTAGCTCAGGTTGTCCAACCCCAGTCCGCCCAGCTCCCGGGGGATGGGGACGCCCAGGAACCCCAGCTCGCCCATGGCGCGGACGTTCTCCCACGGGAACCGGGATTCCGCGTCCAGTTCCCGGGCCACGGGGACGATGGCCTCTTCGGCAAAGGAGCGGACCTTCTTCACCAGGGCCCGGTGGTCGTCGTTCAGGTACGGTTCCATGTGGGGTCTGGGCGGGGGACGCGGGGTGGAAGGGGGAGCCCTGTGGCTCCGGCTCGGGTGGAGATGGCCGGGGGAGGCCACCCTCGACACCCTTGGGGATCCCCGATCCCGGGACCCTCCCGGGAGAGGTCGGGGGTCCGACCCGTCCGCTCTCCAGCCGGCTGAATCTATCCCCTTTCCAGGAAGCGAAAAAGGCTGCCCCAGTCGGTACAGACATCGCACGCGGGACACCCTCCCCCCTCCCCCTCCTCCCCGAAGTGGGAGAGGATGGACGCCCTCCGGCAGCGCTTCCCCCGGGCGTACCGGCGGACCGCGGCCATCTGCCGCGCCCCCACCCTGCGTCGCCGCCAGCGGATCCGTGCCGGTCCGCCCCGGACGAGCTCCCACCAGGCCCCCGGGGAGCGGAGCGGGGGGTGCGTTCCATCCAGGAAGGCACGGTGGATCACTCCATCGCCCGGCCCCGAGAGGGCCACACAGAGGGCTGGAGCCCCATCCCGCCCCGCACGCCCAGCCTCCTGGTAATAGTCCTCCAGGGTCCCGGGGAGGCGGTGATGCACCACCATCCGGACATCGGCCCGGTCGATCCCCATCCCGAAGGCATTGGTGGCCACCACCACGGGAGCCGGCGCTCCCGTGAACCACCGCTGCACCTCCTCCCGCTCCTCTCCGGGAAGTCCGGCGTGGTAGGCCTGAGCCTCCACGCCGAGGCGACGAAGGCGGTCCCGGATCCCCTCCACCTCCCTTCGCGTGGAGGCGTAGACCAGGCGGGCCCCGGGGGTCCGACGAACCAGACGGCCCACCAGGGGGATCCGGGGGGTTGCGGCGGGGACCGGGACCACGCCCCAGGCCAGGTTGGGTCGATCGAAGCTCTTCAGGATCCGGACGGGATCGCGGAGGCGAAGCTCCCGGATGATCTCCTCCCGGACCCGGGGGGTGGCCGTGGCCGTCAGCGCGAGAACGGGGGCCTGCACCCCGTCCCGAAGGCTCCCCAGCTCCAGGTAGGACGGTCGGAAGTCGTGCCCCCAGAAACTGATGCAGTGCGCCTCGTCCACGGTGACCAGGCGGACCGGGAGTTCCGGGAGCAGGGCCCGGAAGCCGGCGGTGGCCAGCCGCTCGGGGGCCACGAAGAGGAGACGGATCCCTCCGGCCCCCGCCCGTCGCCAGAGGGAGTCCCGGAGGGATCGGGAGAGGCCGGCGTGGAGGGCCGCCGCCGGGATTCCCGCCTCCTCCGCCCGCCGGACCTGGTCCTCCATGAGGGAGACCAGGGGCGTCACCACCAGGGTCACCCCTCCCAGGAGGAGGGCCGGTACCTGGTAGCAGAGGCTCTTTCCGCCGCCGGTGGGGAGGACCCCCAGGGCGTCGCGACCCTCGAGGACCGCCCGGACCAGCTCCTCCTGCCCCGGTCGGAAGGCCGAGAACCCGAAGCGGGAGCGGAGGAGCTGGACGGGATCCAAGGGGGACCACGGACGAGGTGGTGCACGGAGGAGGGAAGGAGGGGACGCCGCCCCCCCAGGACGATCCCTCGGCGCCCGGGGCGACGGGATGGCCGGGTGGGCCCCCGGGTCCGCGGCCGGCCCCTGCGTCCGCCCTGGAATCTCGCGAGGATCACCCCTCCCCCGTCGCTTCCCCCGTCAGTCCTCCGCCTTCGAGCCGGCCCGGGTCTCCAGCGGGATCTCCCCGTGGCCTCCCAGCTCCACCTCCACCCGAATCACCCCCTCGGGCGGGACCGGGATGGCCCGGGGGTCCGCGTCCTTCCCATCCACGCGGCAGGCCGCCACCCCCCGGGAGACCCCACCCGGGTTGGAGACATGGATCTCGAGGCGGGCCTTCCCCACCACCCAGTCCACCTTGAACCCGGGCCAGTCGGGGGGAATGCAGGGATCCACCGCCACCGTCTCCCCCCTCCGGTCCAGCCCCAACAGGTCCTCCACCACCACCCGGTAGATCCAGCCTGCGGACCCGGTGTACCAGGTCCACCCTCCCCGACCCACATGGGGCTCCGCGCCGTAGATGTCCGCCGCCACCACGTACGGCTCCGTCCGGTACCGGCGGGTGGCCTCGGCGTCCCGGGCGTGAAAGGGGGGAAGGATCATCTCCAGGAGCCAGCCGGCCCGGGCTCCGTCCCCCGAACGGGCGAAGGCGCGGATGAGCCAGGCCGCGGCATGGGTGTACTGACCCCCGTTCTCCCGCACCCCCGGGGGATAGGCGGCGATGTACCCCGGGTGCTTCCCCTCCCCGTCGAAGGGGGGGGTCAGGAGGAGGGAGAGCCCGTCGTCGCGGAGCACCAGGTGGCGCCAGGCCGACTCCAGGGCCTGCCTGGCCCGCTCCGGGTCCGCGACCCCCGAGATCACCGCCCAGGACTGGGCGATGGAGTCGATGCGGGCTTCGGGCGCCTGGGCCGAACCGAGGGGGGAGCCGTCGTCGAAGAAGGCCCTCCGGTACCACTCCCCATCCCAGGCGTGGCGCTCCACGGCGGCCCGGAGTTCCTCCCGCTCCCCGGCCAGGCGCCGGGCCAGCTCCGCCTGGCCCCTCAGGTCGGCGAGTTCGATCCAATCCGAGAGGACCCGGATGAGGAACCAGGCCAACCAGACGCTCTCTCCCCTCCCCTCCCACCCCACCCGGTCCATCCCGTCGTTCCAGTCCATGGTCCCGATGAGGGGAAGGCCCCGCTCCCCCCGGAGCCCAACCGCCCGGTCGATGGCCCGGAGGCCGTGCTCCCAGAGGGTCCCGTCCCGGTCCGACACCCGGAACTCGTCGTAGCGCTCGTGGACTCCCTCGGGGAGGGGCTCCGAGGTGAGATAGGGCACCCGCCGGTCCAGGAGGGAGAGGTCCCCGGTCCACCGCACGGTCCCCGCCAGCACGTAGGGGAGCCAGAGGAGGTCATCGGAGCACCGGGTCCGGACCCCACGGGTGGTACCGGGATGCCACCAGTGGAGGACGTCCCCCTCTTCGAACTGGTGGCGGGCGGCCTCCTGGAGCTGGCGCACGGCCAGCGAGGGATCCAGGGGGAGGAGGGTGTAGACATCCTGGAGCTGGTCGCGGAAGCCGAAGGCACCGCCGGACTGGTAGAACCCGGTCCGACCCCGGATCCGGGCGCCCAGGGTCTGATAGGCCAGCCACCCGTTCATCATCCGGTTCAAGGGCGCATGGGGCGTCTCCACGCGAAGGGCGCCCAGCCAGTCCGTCCACTCCTCGCTCCGCCGCGGGACCGGCTCCCCATCCCCCCGCCAGAGCTGCGGGATCCAGCCCTCCAGCTCCTCGGGGCTCCCCGCCGCCCCCAGGAAGAAATCCACCTCCCGGGATTCCCCGGGGCCCAGGCGCACGACCCGCTGCAGGACCCCGCAGGGGGCGCCCTCCGGCCGGATCCGCTCCCCCGGGCGGCTCCGCCGGAGGCCCTGGGGCACCCGGTGCCGGATCCCCCCGACCCCCAGGAACTCCTCCCGGTCCACCCCCACCCCGTCGGGGGTCCGGTCCGAGGCCAGGAAGGCCCACTTCCCCCCGAACCGGGGCACGTAGGGGTTCCGGGCCACCACGGCTCCCAGGTCCTCGCGGTACCCTGCCAGGATCCGGGGGACGGTGCGGGTGGGATGGGTCCCCAGCACCCAATCCACGAAACAGGTGACCGTGATCCGCCGATCCCGCTTCCCCTCGTTGGTGAGGCGGACCCGGGTCACCTTCACGGGGAGCTCCGGGTGAAGGAACCATTCCAGCTCCTGGGAAAGGCCTCCTCCTCCCGTCTCCAGCCGGCTCCACCCCCACCCGTGCCGGATCCGGCGGGTCACCGACTCCCCCAGGGGGCGCGGCGCGGGGGTCCACACCTCCCCCGTATCCTCGTCCCGCAGGTAGACCACCTCGCCGGGCGTATCCAGCACAGGGTCGTTCGACCAGGGGGTGAGGCGAAACTCCCCGGCGTCCCCGCTCCAGGTGAAGCCCCCCCCGGACTCGGTGACCAGAAAGCCCCCCTCCTCCCGCGCCACCACATTCACCCAGGGGGCAGGCGTCCGGGTTCCCGGGGGAAGGTGGATGACGTATTCCCCCGTCTCCGGGTCGAACCCACCCAGGGCCGATGGCGCCTCCAGGTCCCTGGGGGGGGGGAGGAGGAAGGGCTCCCCTTCCTCCCCCGCGGCGAGGGCGGGAAGGGGCGGGATGAAGGGAGGGACTGGAACCTCCACGGTGCGGAGGCGCGCCAGGTTCTCTTCCAGCCCCCCGATGGCGGGGTCCAGATGGATGGCCGCCAGGACCTCGAGGCGGAGGCGGTCGTCGTCGGTGAGCTCGGTGCCGTCCAGCAGGTGCACCCCTCCCCGACCCCCCAGCGTCCCCTCACTCCCCGTCCCTTCCAGGAGGGTCCGGATCCGGTCCCGCACCGGGTCCTGGTAGCTCCCCTGGGCGTCATCCCTCACCACCACGTCCACCCGGATCCCCCGGTTCCTCCAATAGGCCTGGGCCCGGAGGACGGTGGCCAGGAGCTCCACCTCCTCCTCTCCCCGGGAGTCCAGGAGGACCAGGGGATGGTCGCCCGAGATTCCCCACCGCCAGAGGGAGGGCATGGCCAGGTCCATCACCGTCTCCAGGGGGAGGCGGTTCCGGGCCCCGCCCCTGGGGTGGAGGAGGTGTGCCAGGAGCTCCTCCCATCCCCGGAGCTCCCCCGGGGAGACGTCCAGGGCCAGGAGCTCTCCCTCGGCCCGGGAACGGGCCTGGAGGCCCAGCCACCGCCGCCGGGAGGCGGGAGCCAGGTCCATCACCGCCCGGAGCGCCGCCTCCTCCGTCTCCGCCACGGAGAGGAGGAGGGTCAGGTTCACCTCCTGGTAGGGCTCCAGCTCCAGGTCCAGGACCGCGCCGGCCACCGGGTCCAGCGGATGGTAGGGCCGGCTGGGCCCGACCCCCCGGGGAGGATCGAAGAGGGCCCGGGGCCGATCCACGGCGCCGTCCCGGCCCAGGAAGCGCATCCGGTCGGTCTCCCAGCGGGCCGGACCGGGGAGCTCCCCCGGCGTGAGGAGGGAGACGGCCAGGCAGGGTGGGTCCTCCTCGGGGCTCCGGGGGCGCCGGACGAAGACCAGTCCCTGGGCCTCCGGCGCTCCCCGGGCCCGCACGAAGAGCTTGTGGAAGGCCGGGTGGCGCAGGTCGTCCTCAGGCGGGGCCAGGGCCACCTCCACCAGGAGGGCCAGGCGAAGTCGCCGAGGGCGATCCACCTCGTTCACCAGGCGGATCTCCCGCATCTCCACGTCCTCCCGGGGCGCCACGGAGACCCCCACCCGGGTCCGGATCCCCCGGTCCCGCCGCACGAAGTCGGCCCGATGGGGGAGGAAGGTGATCCCCTGCGACTCCCCCTGGGGCGCGTCGGGGTCCGGCAGGGGGATCCAGGTCGCCCCGTCGTCCCGGTCCATGAGGACGAGGCGGGGCCCGCCCTCCGGGGCCCCGACGCCGGGGCCGCCCCGGACCACCGTCCAGTCCCGCCACCGGCTTCCCCCCTCTCCCCGGGGCCCCAGGAAGACGGAGTACGTCCCGTTGGACAGGATGTGGGTGGGCCGGGGGCGCCGGTCCGGGGACGGACTCCAGCTCGGGAAACCCGCCTCCTCCCGCCCGTCGGGGAGGGACCGATCCCGGCCCACCCAGGGGCGCTCCACGGACCTCCGCCACGGGATCCGCTCGTGGAGGAACGGCTCCATGGTGGCCACCCGGGGGTCCCGATGGAAGCGGTCCACCAGGGTGTCGCCGGTGAGGTAGTTCCCCAGCGCCCCCATGATCATCCCGTGGTGGTGGCTCATGTAGCAGCGGACCACCCTGGGCGGCCCGACGCCCCCGTTCTCCCCGGCGAAGTCCACGGCCTCGTAGGGTCCCCAGGGACCCATGGCCCCCAGCTCCGTCAGGCGATCCAGGTTGGAGCGAACCGCCCCCGGGGCCCACGCCGTCGCCATGAGGGAGGCGTAGGGTGCCACCACGAGGCGGTCCCCGCCGTCCCGGCGGAGGCCCAACCGGGGGACTCCGAAGGCCCGATACTGGTAGTGCCCCTGGTGATCCAGGACGTGGTAGGCGGACTCGGAGATCCCCCAGGGAACCTTCCGCTTCTCCCCGTAGCTCCGCTGCACCTGCACCGCCCTCCGCAACGCGTCGTGGAGAAGGGTCTCGGGGGGCGTCCGGAGGAAGAGGGTGGGCATGAGGTACTCGAACATGGTCCCGGCCCAGGAGAGGAGGACGGGCCCTCCCCCCGCGGAGGCGAAGGGGCGTCCCAGGTGGAGCCAGTGGGTCAGGGGCACGTCCCCTTTCGCCACCGCCACCGCCGAGGCGATCCGGGCCTCCGAGGCCAGGAGGTCGTAGTGGTTCCGGTCCAGCTCCCCCTCGGTGACGGAGTACCCGATGCGGAAGAGGCGGCGCTGCCGATCGTAGAGGAAGGAGAAGTCCATTTCCCGGAACCACCGGTCCAGTCTCCGGTCCAGGCGAGCCAGGTCCTCCAGGAGGACCTCGGCGGTGGCCAGGGCCCGGTCCAGGGCCTCCTGGATCCGGGGGTGGGGGTCCCGCCCCACGGATCGCCGGAACTCGGCCGTGAGCCGGGGGAGCCATACGGGAAGCTCCTCCAGGGTGGGATGGATCCCGAATTCGCTCCGGGCCAGCTCCTGGAGGAGCCGCCACTCCTCCTCCGCCTCCCCGGAGCGCCTCGACTCCGCCTCCCGCCGCGTCCACGGAGCGAACATGGCCGCTTCATCCAGGGCCTGGGCCACGTCCGTACGGAGGTGGGCCAACCAGTGCACCACGGCCTCGGTGACCAGGGCCTCCGACTCCGCCGCCGACTCGACGAAGCCCACGATCCGGGCCTCCAGGGCCGGGATCCGCTGGAACTGGAGCTCGGACAGCGTCCGGGCCCACTCCCCGAGGTGCTCGGGCGACTCCCCCCGCCAGTCCACGCCATGGCGCCCCAGGCGCCCCTCTCCCCAGCGCACCAGATCCTCCGTCGCCCGGCGGAGGGCTTCTCCCGTCCCGTTCCGATCCCCCTCCCGGACCACGTCGGCCAGAACCCGGAGGGTATCCAGGAGTCCCCGTCCCCTCAGGCCGGGGCGCAGCCCCGCGGCGCGGACGTCCCGGAGGGCCTCCCGGGTCACCAGGAGGGAAGCTGCCAGGTTCCCCGAGTCCACGGTGGAGACGTAGACCGGGGAAAGGGCCTCCTGGCGATGGGTCTGGTACCAGTTCAGGAAATGGCCGCGGTACCGGGGCAGGGCCTCCATTCCCAGGGCGGTGTTCCGCACCCGGGTGATGAGGCGACTGGAGTCCACGAACCCCAGGTCCCACGCCACCACGGCCGAGACCAGCGCCAGCCCGATGTTGGTGGGCGAGGTCCGCTGCGCCACTTCGTCGTTGGGGTCCTCCTGGTAGTTGTCCGGGGGAAGCCAATGGCTCTCCGGGTTCTGGAACCGCTCGAAGAAGCCCCAGGTGCGACGCGCCACGCGACGGGCGTCGGTCTCGTCGAAGCGGCCCTCGGGTTCCAGCTCTCCCTGGGGACGACGACTGACGAGCCAGGCCAGGCCCGGGGCCACGAACCAGAGGAGGAGGACGGCGGCCACCACCTCCCCCCCGTCGCCGGGGCCGAAGCTCAGCGCCCCCCGGGACCAGAGGAGGGGAAGGCACACCACGGCCAGGGCCGGGGCCATCCACATCTCCCGCACCAGCCCGCTCAGGGTGGATCGGCCCGCCAGGGCCCGGGCGGTGACCGCAGCGGAGGTCCACTCCAGCAGCCTGCGACGGCTCCGGAGGACCCGGTCCAGGGTGCGGATCACCGCATCCATCAGGACCCGGGTCTCGAAGGGGAGGAAGGCCACCTCCAGTAGGCTCCGGCTGAGCGCCCGGAGGAGGGCCCGCCCCTCGGCCCGCAGGTCGCTCAGGGAGGGCCAGTGGCCGAGGGCACGGAGCAGCGCGGTGATCAGGGAGAAGAGGACCGGCAGGCTGGTCACCCCCACCACCAGGAGGGTGGCGCCCAGCGCTCCCTCGGGGAAGTAGAGCCAGCTTCCCAGCAAGAAGAGGAGGAGGGCCGGCGGCTGGAGGGAGCGCCGGAGGTTGTCCAGGATCTTCCAGCGGGACAGGAGGGAGAGGACGTTGGGCCCCGTCCCCCCGCCGGCCACGGGGACCCGGTGCGCAAGCCAGGGGAGGAGCTGCCAATCCCCCCGGACCCACCGGTGGGCCCGGCGGGCGTGGACCATGGGGTGGCCCGGAAAATCCTCCAGCAGGATCACGTCCGAGACGAGGCCGGCCCGACCGTGGGACCCCTCGAAGAGATCGTGGCTCAGGATGGCGTTGTCCGGGACCCGCCCCGAGAGGCTCGCCTCGAAGGCGGCCACGTCGTAGATCCCCTTCCCGGCGAAGATCCCCTCGTCGAACAGGTCCTGGTACACGTCGAAGGCGGCGTGGGCGTAGAGGTCCAGCCCCTGGACCCCGCCGAAGATGCGAAGGAAGGGGGAACCGCCACCGGCCTCGGGAAGGATCTCCAGGCGGGGCTGGAGGACGGAATACCCGGTCCGGATCCGCCCCCCCGGCCCCACCTTCGGGCGGTTGAGGGGGTGGGCCAGGGTTCCCACGAGGCGGGGGGCGGCCCCCCGGGGAAGGAGGGTGTCGGCGTCCAGGGTGAGGACGAAGGGGATCTCCCGCAGGCGGTCTCCATCTCCCTCCGCCACCCAGAGCTCCGAGGGGCGCCCAAGGAGGAGGCTGTTGAGATCGTGGAGCTTCCCCCGTTTCCGCTCCCACCCCATCCAGCGCCCCTCCGAGGGGTTGAAGCGCCGACCCCGATGCAGGAGGAGGAAGGGCCCCGCCTCCCCCTCTCCGTAGAGTCGGTTCAGCCGGGCGATCTCGCTCCGGGCCACCTCCAGGAGGGTCTCATCCCCGGGAAGGCGGGCCTCGTCGGCATCGGTGTGATCCGAGAGGAGGGCGAAGGTGAGCGCGGGATCCGGGTTCGCCTGGTAGTTCACCTCCAGGGTGTGGACGATCCCCCGGATGTCCTCCGGGGTGGTGAGGAGCATGGGGACGGCCACCACGGTCCGGTACTCCCGGGGGATGCCCTCCCGGAAGTCCAGGCGGGGGAGGGGACGGGCGTCCACGACCTGGGCCACCACCCAGTTCAGCATGGAGACCGACACCCCCACCAGGGGCACCACCGCCAGGAGGAGGAGGAAGACCCCGGCGGGCCCGGCAGGGAGCCATCCATGGAGGACCACGAGGAGGACGAGGGCCAGCGCGGCGATTCCCCCGAAGTACCCCATCCCCCCCCAACGGCGGCGCCGGGAAGGGGTACCCACCAGGGGGACGGGCACCCCCAGGGCCCGGAACAGGTCCTCCCGCCCTTCGGCCACCAGGAAGTAGCCCACGTGGCTCCGACGCGACGCCTCCGACTCCGCTCGGGCCAGTTCCAGGGCCACCCGGGCCACCTCGTCCTCGGATCGGCCGCTCCGGAGCGCGATGGCCTCCACGGCGTGCCGATATCGATCCCGGGTCCGGAAGTCCATGCGAGGGTGCACGGCTGCCGGGTCCTCCCGGAGGACCGCTTCCACCGTGCTCAACTCCTCCACGAAGGCCCGCCAGTCCTCCGCTCCCAGGGTCCGGAGGGAGACGATGGCTCCCCCTACGCGCCCCCCCCCGTCCCGGACCTCGTCGGGATCCCCCCGCCCCTCCAGGATCCGGGAAAGCTCCCGGTCCAGCCACTCCAAGAGGGAGAGCCGGAGGAAGGCGGGAAGGGCCCAGAGCTCCCCCAGGGTCAGGAGGTGGACCTCCTGGTAGCCCCGCAGGAACTCCATGACCTCCGTCAGGTCCAATCGTCCCCGGGCCATGGCCACCCGGTCCCGGGTGAGGGCCTCCACCCGGACGACGCTCCCCGGTCCGTCGGGGTCCAGGATCTGCGGGAGTCTGCGGCAGAAGGCCGGGGACAGGGCCTCCGCCAGCCGGTCGAGCCCTTCGCCCACCACGTGGTCGTTCTGGAGGAGCCAGTCCTCCGCCCGGGGCGGGAGGACGCTTCCCGGCGGGCCCTCCCGCAGCCGTTCGTAGAGGGCCTGGAACCGGCGGTCCAGGGCCCGCACCCGGCCCTGAACCCGCCGGGGCGCCACGCGCCCCCCGCCCGCGGCGTGGCGGCGCGCCAGAGCATTCCCGTCCTGCCGGGCTTCAGAGAAGCGGGTTTCGACCATGGGCGGGGACGGAGGGGACGGGATGGGAAGCGTGGGGAATCCGGGGGTGGGGACATCCCTACCCCCGGGGAAGCTACGTCACGGGGGCGGAGGGGGAAGGTGTCCCCCCGACGACGGGTTTCGCTTCAGGCATCCCGGTAATGCTCCGACGCCTCCGGAGCCCCCTCCCCCGGCGCCTCGGGGGTTCCCACGAAGTCCTGGAGCACCAGGACGGGGAGGGTCCCCGAGAGGAGCAGCCGCTCCGAGGTCCCGCCATACGGCCAGTCCGGGCTGGCCCGATGGCCGTGGGCCGAGAGGACCACCAGGTCCGAGTCCCGTTCCCGGGCCACCCGCTCCAGGGAGCGGGGGATCCCTTCCCGGCAAGGCTCGACGGAGACCCCCACCGCGAGGTCGGTCGCCGCCAGCCGGTTCTTCATCTCCCGCATGTACCGCTGCGCCTCGGTCCGGTTGGCCTCCAGCACCCGCCGGGTGAGCTCGGCGCAGTCCTCGCT
>JBJHCB010000052.1:0-10740 GCA_050485805.1 Gemmatimonadota bacterium
GCCGCTCCGAGGCCGCCATGGAGGACCGGAAGAAGGCGGGGTACTTCTGATGAGCACCACCCCCACCCGAAGCTTCCCCGGCATGGATCTCCTCCGCTTCTCCACCGCGGGAAGCGTGGACGACGGCAAGAGCACCCTCATCGGGCGGCTCCTCTACGACACGAAATCCATCTTCCAGGACCAGATGGAGCAGATCGAGGGGGCCAGCCGCAAGCTGGGGGAGGAGGGAGTGAACCTGGCCCTCCTCACCGACGGACTCCGGGCCGAGCGGGAGCAGAAGATCACCATCGACGTGGCCTACCGGTATTTTGCCACCCCGAAGCGGAAGTTCATCATCGCCGACACCCCCGGGCACATCCAGTACACCCGGAACATGGTGACCGGAGCCTCCACCGCAGATCTGGCGGTGGTCCTGGTGGATGCCCGGAAGGGCGTTCTGACCCAGTCCAAGCGGCACGCGTTCATCACCTCCCTCCTGGGCATCCCCCACGTGATCGTGGCGGTGAACAAGATGGACTTGGTGGAGTGGTCCGAGGCGGTCTTCGAGGAGATCCGGGAGGAGTTTCGGCGATTCGCCCGGAAGCTCACCATCCAGAACATCTCCTTCGTCCCCATGTCGGCCCTCCGGGGGGACAACGTGGTGACCCCTTCGGAACACATGCCCTGGTACCAGGGCGGGCCCCTCCTCCACAAGCTGGAGACGGTGAGCGTGGGGGGACGGCGGAACGCCATCGACTTCCGCTTCCCCGTGCAGTACGTGATCCGCCCGAACCAGGACTTCCGGGGATTCGCCGGCTCCGTGGCCTCCGGATCGGTGAAGCCGGGAGAGGAGGTGGTGGTTCTTCCCTCCGGCTTCTCCACCCGGGTTCGCACCATCGAGACCTTCGACGGGCCCCAGGGGGAGGCCGGCCCCGGGGATGCCGTCGTCCTCACCATGGAGGACGAGCTGGACATCTCCCGGGGGGACATGGTGGTGCGGAAGAAGAACGTCCCGACGGTGGGCACCCGCTTCGAGGCCTACCTCTGCTGGATGGACGAGACTCCCCTCGAGCCCACGCGGCCCTACGCCCTCCTCCACACCACCCGGCAGGTGCAGGCCTTCGTGGACAAGCTGGAGTACCGGGTGGACGTGGACACCCTCCACCGGGAGCCGGCGGACACACTGCAGCTGAACGAGATCGGGCGGGTGGAGATCCTGGCTTCCCAGCCCATCTTCCATGACTCCTACCGGGTGAACATCGCCACCGGGAGCTTTGCCCTGGTGGATCTCCACACCAACCGGACCGTGGCGGCGGGGATGATCCGTGGCGAGGTCCGACGGGTGGAGGAGGTGGAACCCCCGGGGCGGGGGGAGGATGCCGCTTCCGGCCCATCAGCCCCCTCCGAGCGCGCCGCGTCGCCCCCGGCCCGGGCGATCTCCCCGGATGTGACCTGGGAGGGGTGGAACATCCCCCGGGCCGAACGGGAGGCCCGAAGCGGGCATGGAGCCGCCGTGGTCTGGTTCACCGGCATGTCCGGGGCGGGGAAGTCCACCATCGCCCGGGCCGTGGAACGCCGGCTCTTCCAGCGGGGGATCCGCACCATGCTCCTGGACGGGGACCAGGTGCGGCACGGCCTCTGCGGGGACCTGGGGTTCAGCCCCGCCGACCGGACGGAGAACATCCGGAGGGTGGGAGAGGTCGCCCGCCTCTTCTTCGAGCAGGGATCCGTGGTCCTGTGCACCTTCGTCTCCCCCTATCGGGCCGATCGGGATCGGGTACGGAGCCTCTTTCCCGAGGGTCGGTTCCTGGAAGTCCATGTCCATGCCCCCCTGGAGGCCCTGAAGCGCAGGGATCCCAAGGGGCTGTACCGGAGGGAGGAGCGGGGGGAGATCGGCGCCCTCTCCGGAAGCCGTGGGCCCTATGAGCCCCCGGACGCGGCGGAGATCAAGCTGGACACCTTCGAGACGGCGGAGGGGGTCAGCGTGGAACGGGTCCTGGAGGAGTTGGCTTCAAGGGGGATCCTCGAGTCTCCGGGCGAAGGATGAAGGCCCCGGTTCGGCCAGCGTCACTTCCTCCGGAGGCGGCGGAGGACCGTCCGGGGGGCGCGGAGGACCGGCTCCAGGCCACGGGTCGAACGACCGGTACCGGCGGACCTCCGGACCTGCAGCATCCGGAACCCACAACTGATCTTCTCCGCCTTCTGGACGCCGTCCACGACCCGGGCGGGCTCCCGGAGGTGGAACTCCCGCGTCACCATTCCCCAGTCCACGAGCTGACCCCGGCGGTCGGCCACGAACTCGTCGATGGCTCTTCGGATGTTGGGTCGGAATGCATCGTGGAACAGGATATGGGCACCGTCCGCGAGGGAATCGAAGACCCCCCGGGCATCCCGGGTCACTCCCTTGGAGGAGTGATCGCCGTCGATGAACACGAAGTCGAAGGGGCCTCCTGCGGTCTCCAGGGCCTGGGGAATGATGTCCGGCGAGTAGCCCCGGACGAGCTCGCTCCGATGCTTGATGGCGTCCCAGTTCGCGTCTTCGATCCGGGGCTCCGGGTCCACCAGGAAGAGCCGGCCATCATGTCCCACCGCATCCATGGCGCCGGATACGATCATGGCCGACCCGCCTTACAGGACCCCGATCTCCAGGTAGCGGTTGGGTCGGGTCGCGTAGGTGAAGGTGAAGAGGAAGAGCCGTTCTGCCGGGGTGAGGTACGCCGGCGCCCCCTGGATGAGGTCGAGGACGTCGGGCTGGAGGGGCCGGGCCGGTTGGTCGGCCTGGTCGTACCCCGTGACCGATGTGCCGTCCGGGCCCTGGAAGGTCCTCTGCGTCTCCATCCACCTCCTCCCTTGTTGCGGAGTTCACCGACTGGCGTGCGTCAATCTACGCCCCGGTCCGGACCGCGGAAACACGGAGGGGAGTGGTGTCATGTATGACGTGGCGATGGTGACCGTGGGCCTCGCGGACGCGGGTGAGCCCCGGGTTCCGGATCGTGGCGCCAGAAGGTTCGGAGGCGAGGTTTTTCCCGATCCAACTGGGGGTTGGAAGAACCGTCGGGCCCGGAGGGCCGGATGAGGCGGGGTGGCGGACCCACGGCGGGGGAGTCGGACGGGCCGGGTGACGGCGACTCGACCGGGGTCCCCACCCACGCAGACGCGGAACCTCATCCCCCATGTCCTCCGGGAGGCCCGGGTAAGGCGCCGTTGGACCCGGACCCGTTTGCGGGGGGGCGAGAGAACCGGGCCAGCGGTGCACGAGGGAAGATCTTCGTGTTGTACAACACCACGCGTTGGCTGTATCGATTCCGCCTTCCCCTCATGGAGGCCCTCCGCGATCGAGGGTACACCGTCTGCGGGGTGTCCCCGCAGGACGAGTACGTCAGGAGACTTGAGGCCCGTGGGTTTCCCCACCTGAACATTCCCATGAATCGGAAGGGGACCAATCCCGTGGAGGACGGGCTGCTTGTGGCCCGCCTCCACGGTCTCTTCCGGCGCGAGAGGCCCGATCTGATCCTGACCTACACCGTGAAGCCCAACGTCTACGGGTCCCTCGCGGCGCGGCCCCTTGGAATCCCGGTGGTGAACACGGTGGCAGGCCTTGGGGCCATGTTCGTTCGACCCTCCCTTGCCACCCGTGTGGCGAAGCGTCTCTATCGGCACGCCCTCGCCCGATCGTCCCGGGTCTTCTTCCAGAACCGGGAGGACCTGAACCTGTTCGTGGAAGGCGGGTTGGTTCGCGCAGAGTCTGTGGCCCACGTTCCAGGATCGGGTGTGAACACGGCGTTCTTCAAGCCTCTGCCGAAGCGCGCGAACGGAGGCCGATTCGTCTTCCTCTACAGTGGCCGGTTCCTGTGGGACAAGGGCCTGGGCGAGCTGGTGGAGGCTTCCGCATTGCTCCGGCAACGGGGAGTGGACGCGGAGTGCCGACTGCTGGGATTCTTCGATCCGGGAAATCCCCAGGGGATCCCGCGCAAGGATGTAATGGCCTGGGTCGAGCAGGGACTCATCACACATCTGGGGGAGGCCGACGAAGTGGTGGATCACATCCGGGAGGCCGATTGCATGGTCCTTCCCTCCTACCGCGAAGGTCTCCCCCGCTCGCTCCTCGAGGCGGCGAGTATGGGGAAGCCCCTCATCGCCGCGGATGCGCCCGGGAGCCGTGACCTCGTCACCCACGGCGTGAACGGCTTCCTGTGCCGGGTCCGAGACTCCCTGGACCTGGCGGAGAAGATGGAGGCCATGATCCGACTTTCCGGGTTGGAGCGGGAGCGAATGGGGCGGGCCGGTCGGGAGCGGGTGCTTCGGGAGTTCGACGAGTCGCTGGTCATCCAGCGCTATGTGGCGGTGGTCGAGGCGGCGCTGGCGGGCCGGATCACCGGAGACCAGCCCCTGATCGTCGGGGAGAGGTGAGTTGAACCAGGCCCGGCTCGGCGCGCTGGCCTGGCTCTACGGGGTGGTCCTGTGGCTCACCTGGACGCCGACCGGGGGCGAGGCGGGTAGAGTCTACCTCCTTCCTCCCGCCATGGGCTGGATCGTCATCCTCGGGAACCTGGTCCTCTTCGTCCCCCTGGCTCTGGTCTTGACCGCGGCCCGGAGATCCCCCTTGGAGGGGGGTGGTCGGGGTCCTTGGCCGGAAACGATCCGGGTTGCGTCTGTCGTGGCGATTCTCAGCCTCCTGGTGGAGCTCGGCCAGTTCCGGGTGCCCGGCCGCACCGTCTCCCCCTACGACCTCCTCATGAACACGGCGGGCGCCGGCGCGGCGGCCTGGGTCTTCGCGGTCACCATCCGCAGGCCGGCTACCCGGTGGATCGCACGGGTCCTCCCGGCGCTGGCCTGCTTCGGGGTCTTCACGGGGGTCCTGGTCTTCCTGGCCGCCACCGGGTTCACCGCCGATCGGATGCTCCGGCTGACGGACTGGGATTTCCGCTACTCCATCGTGGCGGGGGATGAGGAGGGGGGCCAGCGGACGTATCCCGGGGTCGTGGACGAGGCCCGCGTGTGCGTGGGGGAAGGGGACGGGGCGGTGTGCGCGGAGCCCGGAGCCGGACCGGCCGCTCGGGAAGCACTCGTGGAGGGCGCCCTGGGGGGTGGAGGGTCGGTGGGCCTCTCAGCCCGCGTGGAGCCGGTGGGCGTCCCGGAGACCGCGGCCCGCATCGTGACCTTCTCCGCCGATACCCGTCTTCGCAACGCCACCCTCTACCAGGAGGGCTCGACGCTCACGCTTCGGCTCCGGACCCCCCTGGGTGGTCCCAACGGCACCGGGATGGAGTTCCGACTGCCCGAGGCCGTTCCCGAAGTGGGCGTCCATCGGGTCGATGCCCGCTACCGTCCCGGTGAGGTCCGGATCCGGGCCGGATCCGTCTCGGAACTGGAGCGGGAAGAGGGGGAGGGCGTTCGGGAAGGAGTCTTCCAATGGAGCCTCCTCTCCGGTTGGATCCTGTTCCGGGCGGACGTCCGAGGGCGGAGCGGTGTGGAGGCGGCGCCGCTGCGGTTCGGGCGCGCCGTGGGAGGGCTGGCGCTGGCGATCCCCCTGGGGCTCGCCGCAGGCATCGTGGCCACCGGGGCTCCGGGCTCCGCCGGGGTGCGGCGGGCAGCTGGGGGGATTGGGGGGGCGCTGATGGCGGGGGGAGGGCTCTGGGCGATCTCCGGAGCCCTCGGAGTCCCGATCTGGCCGGGGGACCTGGGACTCGCGTCCCTCATCGGCGCGGCGGCCGGGACCCTCGCCTCCCTGGGTCGGCGCCCGCCTGCCGGCACGCCCCCCTGGAGCTCCTGAGCCCTCTCCTTCAGGTCAACGGCAGGACCCTTCAGGTGACAGGCAAGGACCCCTCAGGCCACCGGCTGGACCCTCAAGGATCCAACTCGGCCGGGCCCACGGCCGTCCGCCGAGGGGTGGTTGGCCTGTCCAGGGGAGCCAGGTCCTCCGGCCTCGGGCGGAGGTGCCCCCCCCCATCCGGGTGCGCTGTGACCGTGGCGGTGGGGGCCGCGGACGGGTGCCCTGCCCCTCCCAGGTACTCCTGCACCAGGTAGCGGGGCCTTCGCTTCACCTCCGTCAGGACCTTCCCCAGGTATTCGCCGATGACCCCCAGGAGGATGAAGAGGACCCCGAAGAGGAAGGAGACGATGGAGACGCCGGATGCCCAGCCCGGGACGGTGGGGTAGCCGCCCAGCTCCGCCACCAAGGCATAGATCAGGAAGCCGAAGGCAAGTCCGCTTGTGAGGAGTCCCACCAGCGTGGCCATCCGCAGCGGGACCAGGGAGAAGGAGGTCACCCCGCTCCAGGCCAGGGAGAGCATGCGGCGAGGGGAGTACTTGGTGGCCCCGGAGTGTCGGACGCCGCATTCGAATCCCACCCGGGTGTTCCGGAACCCCATCCACGAGAAGAGGCCCCGCAGGAAGATTCCCTGCTCCTCGAAACGGACCAACTGCTCCACCACGGAGCGGTCCAGCAGCCGGAAGTCGGCCATCCCGGGCTCCATGCGAACCCCGCTCAGAAGGGAGTAGATCCGGTAGAATCCACGGGAGGTGGCCCGTTTCAGCCAGGAGACCTCCCGGGTGTCCCTCCGGACCGTATGGACGATCTGGTTCCCGGCCTCCCAGGCCGCCACCAGCCTCGGGATCAGGCTGGGGGGGTGCTGGAGATCGGCGTCCATGGTGATGACGGCCGTGCCCCGGGCGTGCTCGAGCCCAGCCAGGAGGGCCCGCTGATGGCCGAAGTTGCGGGAGAAGCTCAGGCCGGCGACCCGGGGATCGAGGGCGTTCAACCTCAGGATCTCCTGCCAGGTGCCGTCCCGGCTCCCGTCGTCCACGAAGAGGAGTTCCCAGTCCCGGGTCACACCCTGATCCAGCACCGCTGCGATCTCCCGGTGGAGCACACCGAGGTTCCCCTCCTCCTCGTAGGCGGGCACCACGATGGAGAGATGGGGCGGGGGGGCAGGCGGGGTCGTCCGTTGCCGGGCTTCACTCATCAGTCACCTCTCACTTCTTCACTCGCCCCTGGAACGTGGGGGACGCCGGGAGCCAGTTCCCCCGGGAGGACCCTGTAGAGCTCCAGGCGCTCCCCCCGTCGGGTCTCTCCCCGGTGGAGGAGGCGGAAGCCGGCGGGGGGCACCTCGCTCTGGAAGGCAGCGACGAAGGGCCGATCCCGGAGCTCATGGTACTCCAGGAACAGATAGTCGGCTTCCCGCTCCCGGAGGAAGGTCACCAGGCCCTCGAGGTCGGTGTACGGGAGGGAAACCTGGATCGCATCGGTCTTCCATGCCAGGTAGTACTTCCGTGCCACCAGGATCGGGGTCCTCCCCGCTCCCTCGTGATCGGCCAGGAGCGCCTGCCGGGGAGCCTCCAGCGAAGGGGGATCGTACTCCAGGTTGGGGACCTGGTTGTAGGCCTGGAAGAGGGGGATGAACCAGGACAGCGCCACCAACCCCATCACCCCGGCCATGAGGACCCATCGACCGGGCTCCGATCCTCGTCGGAGCGAAAGCATGCCCGCCAGATGGGCCAGGCCCACACCCGCCATGACGTACAGGATGGGGGCCATCACCACCACGTGGCGCAGGGCGATGACGGACTGGAGGAGGGGGGCGGCCAGCGCCGTGGCCAGGAACACGGCGATGAACAACAGGTCGTAGTATCGCCTCCGGGCCACCAGGGCACCCAGGCCCAGCCCCACCAGGGCGAGCACCACGGGCCCCGCCATCTCGGACAGGAACCTGCGGTTCACATCGTCCAGGTTGAAGAGGGCGTGCTTGACGGTCTCCGCGGGCTCCATGCCCGCCGCCAGGGAGGCCCGGGTGTCGGGGTTCCTCCACACATACTCCAGGTTGATCTCCGACGGGCTGAAGTCGAGCCCGTAGAGTCGCTGCTCGTTGGTGGCCGGTCCGTCGGGAAGGAGGAGGGCGGCCCAGGCCTGGCGGCCGTTCAGGGCGAAGCCTCCCATTTCATGGCTCACGCGCCACACCTGGGGAGCGCTGAGGAGGCAGAAGGTCAGGACGAAGCAGGCGCTCCAGATCACCAGTTCCCGGGGCCCTCCCCGGGGGGGGGGCGACCCATCCTGGAGCCGGGGCAGGAGGTGGTGGATCCACTGGAGGAGGGGAACCATGCCCAGGAAGAGCAGCCCTTCCAGGCGGTTGAGGAAGGCCAGGGCGAAGATCACCCCCAGAAGCACCCCTCTCCAGGGTGTCGGGCGGTCCCGGTGGACCCAGAGGAGGAAGAGCCCCAGGTACACGGTGGCGATGTAGGTGGCCTCGGTGAGGACCGCATAGGAAAGCGGGACCAGGGCCGGAGAGAGGGTCAGGATCGCTCCCGCCGCCACCGCGGCCCGGAAGGAGGCGATCCGGGCCGTGAAGAGGAGAACCACCGCCAGGAGGAGTCCGCTGCTGGCGAGGGAGACCACCCGGATGGCGGTCTCGGGATCCAGCCCGGGAAGGGTGAAGAGCGCCCCCAGCATGGAGATGAGGGGCGTCGCGTCGGGGGACATCCCCACGATGCCCGCCAGGTCCAGTTCCCGGAAGTACCGCACCCGGAGCACGTACGAGACGCTGTCGTGGTTCTCCAGCACCTGCGTGTTCCGCCAGAACAGCCCCCGGATTCCCAGGTAGGGAAGGAGGAGGAGCCCCCAGAGGACGGCGATCTGGCCCATGTCCACGGGTCCCCCTTGCTGGGGGTGGGAAACCGGAGTCTCGGCCGTGGAGGGGGGGACCCCCTCCGCGGAGGGTTCCGCCACGGTGGGGTGGGGGCCAGGGGTCGGGTGGGACATCAGCTCGGGGTCAGGGGACCAGGGCCAGGGGGCTCACGCCAGGGGACGCGCGCGTTTCCGTACCTGGCCGGCAGGCATCAAGAGTTGTGCCGTGGAGTCCCCGGACGGAGGCCTACTCAAGGGGGAATCGCTCCTGGGGCTCCAGGCGCGGGTGGCCGGGGCGCGGCATCCCGCCAAGCTGCTCCCGGGCCTCGTCCAGGGCCGCGCCGACCCCGTCCGCCGGGGCGTCCTCCCGAACGTCGAAGCGCAGGGAGTCCCTCTCCCGCCCGGACACCCCGCCCTGGACCACCAGGGCCCTCTGGATCACCCCGAAATCCCTTCCCCAGGCCAGCATCCGCTTCCGGCCGGGACCCGGGGGAGTGGCGTCCGCCGACTCCAGGAGGCGGCCCAGGGCGTCCAGGCCACCCCCCTCTCCCACCACCACGTCGAACGCCCCCACCGGACTCCGGAACGGAGCCCGGGAGAAGCGGTGGCTCCAGCGGAAGTGCCACCGGCCGGGCTCGTCCGGCAGGAAGTCCACCTCCCACCAGAACCCGCCCACGTACCGGGCGAGGACGCGGTGCATCACCCCGGAGGGGGACAGGAGGTACCAGGGCACGGACTGCGTCTCGGGCGGCCCCGAGCGTACCCAGGTATCCCGGAAGGCGGCGGTGAACGGACGGCCCAGCGGGACCGGGCGGCGGAGCGCCTGGAGCTCCACCTCCACCCGGCCCGGCTCCACCCTCCGGGGGAGGAAGGCGGACTCCTCCTCCGGAGCCGGGGAGGGGTGGGTGGGCGGAGACACGGGACCGCGGGAGGGGGGCACCTCCGCCGGTCCCTTCTGGGCGCGGATGAGGAGTCGGGGGTCCTCCCCCTCCGCCGGGATGAAGCTCAGGGCCAGGAGTCCGGGGGTGTCCACCTGGATCGGGGGGAGCCGGGTCCGCCGACCATGCTCCAGGAGGACCGGGATGTCCCTCTGGAGGATGCCCGTGGGGGAGGACCAGGTCACGTCCAGGCGGGGACGGCGCTCGGTGTCCTCCGAGGCGCCGTGGTTCGCCGAGTAGAGGCTGAGGAGGGTACCGGGCCGGTCCTCGGCCACGTCTGCGAGCTTCAGGAGGAACCGCAGGGGGGCCCCGGAACGGGCCTGGCGCTGCACGTAGGCGGCCAGCCGAGGGGAGCGGAACGAGAGATGGCGCTGGTCCGGGCGGAACCGGGCCACTGCCAAGGGCATGGACGGGGTGTCCGCGTGGGGGTCGGTGTCCGAATGGAGCCCGCAACCCGGCAGTCCCCACGGGCCTTCCCCGCATCGGGGCTCGTTCCACCACACCTCCCCCGGGGCGGGAGGGCTGTTGTTGTCGCCCTCCCGTCCCCCCGTTCCGGGAGCCCAGTCCTTCAGCACCTCGTAGAGGTAGACCTCCACTTCGGGCACCTCGCCGGGGGAGATCCCCTCCGCCTCCTCCACCTCCAGGACCAGGCCGGCGTCATGCACCCGGGCATCCCCGGGAAGCTGGATCCCTTCCCACCGCTGAAGGACCCGGAGGATCTCGAACTCGCCCACCGAAGGGCCCCGGCGGATCCTCCCCACCCGCACATGGATCTGGCCGGGCTGGTTCCAGGGATGAACGAACCGCCCATCCAGGAACCCCCGGATGTCGTTGTCCTCCATCCCCCGGTATCCGGGTCCGTGGACCCAGACGTGCCGGTGCTGCACCGCCCCATCTCCCACCGGACCCGTGGACTCCGGGCCCGGGGCGGCCTCCAGGAGGGGTGGATCCGGGCGGTCCGGATGGAAGGAGATCCGGAGTCGGCCATGGACCCCCCTGGGAGCCGCGATGGCACCGGGCTGGAATCCATCCCCCTGCATCTCGGCAGGAAGGGGTACGGGAGGGCTCCCCCGGAGGCGGAGCGATCCGTCCGCTCCCGCCGATGGGGGGTACCCCCCTCCGGGGAGGAGCCGTCGAAGGATCCTCCGGAGCATCCGGCCCGGGGTCCGGGAAGGGGGTTTCGACTGGGGGGAGGGGGTCACC
>JBJHCB010000053.1:0-10648 GCA_050485805.1 Gemmatimonadota bacterium
GCCCTCCACTACGCAGTGAACAACGCCGGCATCGGAGGGGCGAACGCCCCTGCGGGGGAGGTGGACCTGGAGGACTGGGACCGGGTCATCGCCATCAACCTGAACGGCGTCCTCTACGGGATGCGGTATCAGATCCCCGCCATGCTGGAGTCCGGCGCCCGGGACTGCGCCATCGTGAACATGGCGTCCATCCACGGCCTGGTGGCGGCCCCCGGCCACGGCGCATACACGGCGGCGAAGCACGGGGTCGTGGGCCTCACCAAGAACGCCGCCACGGAATACGGTCCCCAGGGACTCCGGATCAACTGCGTGGGTCCCGCCTACATTCGCACACCCCTCCTGGCGAACCTCCCCGACGACTTCCGGGAGCAGCTCGTGGCCCGGCATCCCCTGGGCCGTCTGGGAGAGCCGGAGGAGGTGGCTCCGCTGGTCCGCTTCCTCCTTTCGGAGGAGGCCTCCTTCATGACGGGAGGGTACTATCTGGTGGACGGGGGCTACACGGCGGTGTGAGGCCAAGGCGGGCCACCTCCCTCCGGGCCCGGGCCTCCGGTGGCGACCAGTTCCGCCAGTCCCCCGCGGCGGCCCCGCCCCACCTCCGGTGCAGTGCTTCGGCCAGGGGGCACCCCGCCGCATGGGGAAGCTCCGGCAGCGCCTGCAGGAGGGCGGGCACGGCGTCCGCGCTCAGCGTCCCCAGGTAGGCCACGTCCACCTCGCCTTCCCGCGCCAGGTTCATCCGCGCGATCCGCTCGTCGGGGTTCACCACCAGCAGGCCGGCGGCCAGGACGTAGGCGGAGATCACCGCAAAGGAGGTGAACCCCGCCCGTCGTCCCCGCAGGACGGTGACCGCGAACCAGGCCGTGAGGACGGCGAGCCACGCGAGGAAGGCCCCCCCGTAGAAGCGGGACTCAGTGAGGCCGTAGGCCACCTGGTAGAGCCGGACCCGCTCCATGGCGGAGGCGATCACCAGCCCCAGGAGGAGGAGCTGGAGTCCGGCCAGGATCCGGAAAAGGGCCTCGTCACGGGGGGAGCGGCGCCGAAGGAACCAGTCCATGGCCAGCAGGGACGGAAGGACCAGGGCCGCGGCCACGAGGAGTTGGGCGAAGCCTTCCCGGGCGTACTCGGCGTAGGTGAGCCCCGGAGTGACCTCCACCAGGGTGCGTCCCCCGAAGAGGGAGTGGAACTGGACCCCCACGAAGGCCAGGAAGAGGAGGTTCACCAGAGCCAGGGCCAGGCCCGTCTCCAGGATCCCCAGGGAGGGGGGCGCTCCCAGGGGGGGGATCCAGCGGCGGACCCCGGTTCCCGAGACGAACCCGGACAGGTATCCCGCGGTGAGCCATCCCAGCGCCCCGATGACCAGGAGGTGGGAGGCCAGATCGCCGGGGGCCACCACCCGTAGCAGCTCCGTCACCAGAGAGGCGAAGACGGGGTCCGCCGAGGTGAAAAGCGAGCCGAAGACCAGGAGGAGGGGAAGGGCCAGGAGAAGGCCCCGAGCGAGGCCTCCCAGGGCACCGGGGACGGCGGGGAAGCCCCCTCGGGTGCCCCCGTTCACCCCCCTTCCCCCCTGGCCCGCCATCCCCTCCCCGGCCTCCGGGCCACCAGGCCGGCCCCGTCCCATCCGGAGGGCCCCGAAGGCCGCGCTCAGCACGGCGCCCGCCACCGCCTCCAGCGGCTCCGACACCCCACACCGGCGTAGCCACCTCCCGCCGGCCCGGAGCGCCGGAAAGGCGAAGGCGGCGGCAGCGGACAGGAAGGCCAGCGCGTGGAGGGCCGGACTGGCCCGGAAGAGGAAGGAGGTGGAGAGGAGGAGGCCGGCGGCGATCCATCCCCGGGCCTCGCCGCTCAGGGGGAGCCCCGCCGCCCGGACCACCAGGGCCAGGGCCCCGGCCAGGGTCAGGAAGAGAAGGAAGAGGTTCGCGCCGGGATCGCTGGGGGCCCGGAGAAGGAGATCGGCGGCGAAGCCCACGGAAAGGGCCCCGGCCAGGATGGCGCCCCGGGGCAGGGGGGCGCGGGGGGGAGTCGGAGCGCCTTCCAACCGCTCCAGGGTGCGAGGGTCAACCATGGCGTCGCACCTCCGGGGAGCACTCCAGGGTCGCGTCGTGCGGCAGGCCTCCGAAGCGACGGTCCCGCTGCCGGAACTCGGCCAGGGCGCCGGCCAGCTCCTCCGCGCCGAAGTCGGGCCACAGGCACGGGGTGAAGACGAGCTCCGCGTAGGCGCTCTCCCAGAGGAGGAAGTCGCTCAGGCGCCGCTCCCCTCCGGTCCGGATCAGGAGGTCCACCGGAGGAAGGGGGTGATCGGAGTGGAGGGCCCGGGCCAGGAGGTCCCCGAACAGCTCCCGGGAGAGGGGGGAGTCCCCCCCCCACCGGTTCCCAGGGGAGGGGGCCGCACCTTCGGGGTGGGCTTCCTCCGGTCCGGGAGGCGGCCACCCGCGCGCCAGCATCCCCGCCGCCTCCAGGATGGCGTCCCGGGCGGAGTAGTCCACCGCGAGCCGGAGGTCCAGGACCCGGCCCTCCCGGGTGCGGGCCTCGGTGGACTCGATGGCGGCCCGGAGGGCCGGGTCGAGCCGATCCCTGCGGCCGATGATCCTGACCCGGACCCCGTCCCGCCCACAGCGCTCGGCCTGGGTGAGGAGGTGCCTCCGGAAGAGCTCCATGAGCTGGGCCACCTCAGGGGCCGGACGCTGCCAGTTGTCCTGGGAGAAGGCGTAGAGGGTGAGGCTCCGGATGCCCTGGGCCGCGGCCGCCCGCACCACCTTCCGAACGGCGCCTGCCCCCGCCCGGTGGCCGGCGGTCCGGGGCAGCCCACGACGGAGCGCCCACCGACCGTTTCCATCCATGATGACGGCCACGTGCAGGGCGGGGGCCGGGGCGGCTGCCTGGACACGGGGATGGGGATCAGCAGCGAACTGGGTGCGACAAGTACTTTGAAACATAAAGTATTCGGATCCGGGGTTGGGGGGTGTGTGGATCGTGGCGGGCAGGAGCCAGGCCTGCTAGGGCTCCCGGACCCGCTCGATGAGGGCTTCCATGTGATCGAGGTACCGGGACAGCGCGTCCCGTCCCAGCGGCGTGAGTCGGTACTCGGTGCGGGGAACGCGACCCTCGAAGGACTTCGTGCAGGTCAGATAGCCCCCCTCCTCCAGGCGCCGGGCGTGGACGCTCAGGTTTCCGTCGCTGGTCTCCAGGAGGTCCTTGAGCTCCACGAAGCTCAGCACGTCGTGGACCGCCAGGGCGCTCACGATCCCCAGGCGGACCCGGCCATGGATGAGCTGATCCAGGGCCACGGGATTCGTATCGGTCCGGGGACGGTGGGGGGCTTCGGGCACCGGGTCCTCCTGGGCGGAGCGTGGGCCCGTCGCCCGGTGGGCGCCACCCCGGGTCGGATCAGCCGCCATGCTTCCTCGCAATGTGGAGGCCGAAGCCGATGTGGAGACCCCCGAATCCGGCGGCCAGAAGGGCGTCGCCCCAGCCGGGTCCGGCGAAGAGGGTGAGGAGCCCCATCCCCATGAAGGCCATCCCCATGAGGGGCACCGCCCGCACGGAGAACGCGCCCCCCGTGGCCACGGCGGCGCCGTAGAGGAGAAGCCAGGTGCCGGGGACCAGGGAGAGGTCCCCGGAGCGGAAGAGGGCCACCGTGAGGGCCGCCCCGGCCAGGGCGGGGGGGAGGAAACTCAGGAAGAACCTCCGGCCTGCCCGGGAGAGCAGGGGGGTCTCCGTCCGTCGCGCCTTGTGATGCATGGCCCAGACCCCCAGACCCACGGCCACGAAGGCCTCGACGAGCCAGACCCCAAGCCACCCTTCGGGAGTGCCTCGTCCCGCCGCCACCCCCGCCGCGACCAGCGCCGAGACGCCCATCCCCACGCCTCCCCAACCCGGCACCGCGGTGAAGGAGGGTCCCCGCTCCATGGTCCGCCGGATGAAGAGGAGGTCGTCCCGGGCGCGGTCGCCCAGGGCGGTGGGTGGGGGAGGGGTGGGGGTGGGGGATGGGCGATCCATTGTGGCCGGATTCTCGCACAACGTGATGATGTCGTCAAGTACTTTATATAATAGAGTATCCTGGGTGCATCCCCCCGCCGGGAGCACCCCCCCATGGAGCCCGGCGGGGGGGTCCTGGGTAGCCGTGTCGGGGCTCCCCTTCCATGAGCCCCACACACGGGGATTCCCACGGCGACAGGGACTCGGGTCAGATGACGGGACGGATGGTACTGCGATGGGCGGGCGGCCTCATGGCGGTGACGCTGGTGGTCCTCTGGGTCTTCCTGGTGCGCTACCTCTTCCAGCAGTCGGGTCAGGAGCCCGCCCCTGCCCTTCTCCTGCTGCCCCTCCTCTTCTTCAGCCTGGCCATCTGGGCAGGGATTTCCGCCGTCCGGGACGAGCCGGCCCTGGTGATCCTGGCCGCGGGCCTCTCCCTGGTGCCCACCGGGCTCTTCCTCCTCTTCATGCCTGGATTCGTGCGATGGATCGGGATCCTGAACCTGGGCCTCCTCGCCATCGGAGTGACTCTCCTTCGCTGGCCCGGGGAGGGGGGAGTTCCACGGGCCTAGCCCTCCCTCGTCACTCCCTCCGGCTCGTCGTCCCCCGGACGGCATCCCGGATCTCGCGGAGGAGGGCGACCACCTCCGGGTCGGCCCCGCCGAAGCCTCCCCCCGGGAGCCTTCCCGGCCCTCGTGCGGAGGCGTCGTCTCCAGGTGCCACATCGTCGGGGAGCCCCGATGCCTCCCCTGTCCCGTAGTCCGGATCCGAGATCCGGTCCCGCTGGGCCAGGATGCGGTCCCGGAATCCCTCGGGGTCCTCGATCCCCACCACGTTGACCAGTCCGAACCCCCCTGAGACCTGCCCTGCGGTCTCGATGCGGAGCTTCTTGACCCCGAAACGGCGCATGAGGGGGCCCTGGAGGAGGGCCACGTCGGTGATCTTCTCCAGGGGGATGGTCTTCTCCTGCCGATGCCACACGCCCAGCCGCACCACGCAGTCCCGTCGGGTGAGGAGGACCTCGAGGGTCTCATGGTACCTCCGCATGTACCACCCGGTGAGGACCCAGACGATGGGGGCCAAGGGGAGCCCGATTCCGGTCAGGGCGAAGGCCAGGGTGTTGGTGGTGGCGGCGTGCCGCTGGGCGGCCTCGGCCAGGACCCGGGGGCGGTAGAGGATCTGGGTGTGTCGCGGCATGGGGGTCGGGGCAGGGGGGGGTCAGGCTCGACGGACCCCCGCCGCCTCGAGGGCGGCCAGGAGTCCATCCACGTCGTCGCTTCCCACGCGGAGGCGCCCTCCGCCCTCCAGGGCGATCTCCACGCCCTGGACCCCGGACGCGTTCCAGAGCCACCCGCGGTGGGTGAGGCGGATCCCCCACCCCCAGAGCCAGGAGGTACGCACCCGGCGGGCGCTCCGGATCCGGGAGAGGGCGATGGTGCGTCGGGGCCATCCCGGGAGGAAGGACACCCGGATGTACTCATGGGTCACCACGGTGTCCATGCGGGAGAAGACCGTGAGGGCCGTGAGGACGATGGCTGCGACCACGGGGACGATGGGGGGCAGGGACCGCAGGGCTTCCGGTCCCCCCGCCACGATCACCACCCCCACCACCGTGAGGGCCGCCAGGGCGTTGGGCCACCCGAAGTGGGCATGGTGGTAGCGCAGGGAGGGAGCTTCCGTCCGGGTTTCCATGGCCCCAGTACGGGGCGCGGGCGTCCGCTCTTCACCCACCCTGCAGGGAAGCACCCGCAGGCCCCCCGGGTCCCGCCCCCGGGGCGCTCCCCGACATCACCCGGGCCACCAGCGCCTGGAAGTCCGCTTCGCCCCGGAGGGGGTCGAACCAGGGGGCGGCTCCCACCTGCACCATCATGGGGGCCCCCTCCTCCACGCCGCGCTCCAGCATCCGGATGGCCCCCTCCAGATCCCCCAGCCAGGTCCGGTAGAAGGCGAGGTCGTGCCAACGCGGGGCGGGACCCGACTCCCAGGCCTCCAACAGGGCAAGGGCCCCGGGACGGAGGGCGCGGTCGGCCACCGCCCGGGTGAGGAGGGAGATCTCCTCCACCGTGGCCGCGCCCGAGAGGGCCGCCCATCGCCGCCCCCACTCCTCGGCCCCCGCCAGGTTCCCCTCGAGGAGGTCGAGCCTGTGAAGGAAGAAGTGGGGAATCACGAAGGTGGGGTCCGTGGCCAGGAGGGACTCCCAGGCTGCCCGGGCTCCATCGAACTCCCGGTTCAGGAGGTGCACGAGCCCCAGGTCGTTCCGGGCCACCAGGGAGAGGGGGTCGAGCTCCATGGCGCGTTCCACGGCGGCCAGGGCCTGGGAGGGTCGTCCCGTCTTGGCCAGATGCTCGGCGTACCACTGGTGCGCGGTGGAGGACCGGGAATCCAGCTCCAGGGCCCGGAGGTAGGCTCGCTCCGCGTCCTCCCATCGCCAGGAGTAGTGATACCCGAGGCCCAGGGCGGCGTGGACCTCGGCCAGGGTGGGGTCCAGCGCCAGGGCCCGGCCGGCGGCTTCCTCCATCCGCGATCGGGCCTCGGGGATGGGGATGGGGGGAACAAAGGTGATGGGGATCACGGCATGGACCAGGGCCAGCCCGGCCCAGGCCCGGGCGTAGCCGGGCTCGATGGCGATGGCCTCCTCGAAGTGCCGGACGGCCAGCATCAGGTCGGGCGCCGAGCGACGGTTCCAGTGGAAGAGCCCCCGAAGGTAGAGCTCGTGGGCGAGACCCGAGGGAGGGGAGGGGTGGCCCGGAGCCCCCTGCGGGAGCGCCAGTTCCACCCGCAGCGCCTCCGCTACCGTCCGGGCGATCTCGGTCTGGACCTGGAAGACGTCCTCGGGACCGGGGTCGAAGGTGGCGGACCAGAGGTGCCGATCCACCCGCGCGTCGATGAGCTGGGCCGTGATCCGTAGGCGGTCGCCGCTGGTCCGGATGCTCCCCTCCAGGACGTGGTCCACGCCGAGCTCCCGGGCGATCTCCCCGATGGGCCGGTTCTGCCCCTTGAAGGAGAAGGAGGAGGTACGGGCGGGGACCCGGATCTCCGGGATCCGGGCCAGGGTGTGGAGGATCTCTTCCGCGATTCCGTCGGCCCAGTGCTCCTGGTCTCCCCCCGGGCTCATGTCCATGAAGGGGAGGACGGCTATCGAGGTGACGGCCGCGGCCTCCGCCGGGCGATCCGGGGCTCCCTCCGGCATTCCCGCGAGGACCCCCGTCCCCCCACCGGCGGCCCCCGCTCCGGAACCCGCCGGGAGGAGGTGCAGGAGGGCGGCGGCGCCCAGGGCCGCTCCCCCGGCCAGCGCCAGGACGGCCAGGAAGCCCGCGAGGCTCGCGGGTCGAAGGGCGTGTTGGCGCGCGGATTGGACCGCGGGCCTGGGCCCGGGAGGAGCGGTGGGGGGGATCGGGGCGGTTTCGCCGGAGGTCGGGACGGCCGGCCGGGATTCATCCGGGGGGGACGCGCCGCCCGCCGGCCCGGCCGGGCCTCCCCCGTCCCTGAGGCGGACCACCCGCTCCACCAGGGAGGGGTGGGGGGGAAGGCCCAACTCCTCCTGGAGGAGGACCTCGTGCACCCGGGCGTGGCGGAGGGCTCCGGCCCGGTCGCCGGCCCCCGCGAGGGCGTCCACGAGCTCCAGCGCGATCCGGGTGCTGAGGGGGTCGGCGTTCTGGACGCGGCGCCACCATCGCACCGCCTCGCCGGAGCGCCCGGCGTCACCCGCTTCCCGGGCCAGGGACTCCAGGGCATCCTGGTGGCGCCGTGCCAACGTGTCCCGTTCCACCTCGGCCCACCGCTCGAACTCACCGGTGCCGTCCAGGTGCACCCCATCCAGGAAGGGGCCCCGGTAGAGCTCCACGGCGGCCCGGGGGTTCCCCCGCTCCAGGGCCTCCAGGAACTCGCCCACGTCGCTCCGGATCCGGTCCGGGTTCAGGCGAAGCTCCGCGGTCCCCAGGAGGAGGTCCGGGGCGTCCAGCCGGCGCCGGAGGAGGTGGACCGCCTGTTTCAGGGAGCCTCGGGCCCGATCCGTCGGGCTTTCGGGCCAGAGGAACGTCATGAGGGGCTCCCGCCCCAGCTGTCCGTGCCGGTCCACCAGGGCCAGGAGGGCCAGGGATTTCCGGTGCACCAGCGCGTCCTCGAGGGGGGCCCCGCCCCGCTCGAGTCCCAGACCCCCGAAGGTGCGCAGCCGGTACACCCCGCCTCCTTTCCCGCCCGGGTGACCGGTCGTTGACCCCTGGTTGACCGGCTCCCCCCAACGTATCCGGGAGCGCAAGCCCTGGACAGGGTTTTCGCTGCCGCCGGACGCCCTTCCCCGAGCCACCGGCCCAACCCCGATCCAGGAGTTCGACCATGTCCACCCGTCTTCCCCGTTTCCCCCGTCCCGCCGTCCCCTCCGCCGCCTTCCGAGGCGGGGCCCGGATCCCCCGCACGTCCCTCCTTCTCCCGGCCGCCCTCGGGATCCTGCTGGTGGCATGCGACGCGTCTCCCGTGGAGGGCCCCGCCTCCGGGGATGCGGCGGTTGCGGTGCCCGACGGCCCTGCGGGTCGGCTCGCCGTGGTTCCCCCGGCCATGGCCCGGAACATCGAGGGTCTCCTGGAGAGCTGGTCCGCCGCGTGGAACGCCGGGGACGGCGTGGCCTATGGTGCCCACTACGCCGAGGACGCGGACTTCGTGAACCCCCTGGGTGCCGTCCTGTCGGGACGGGCCGCCATCACGGCCACCCACGTGTTCCTCTTCAACCCGGTGAACGGCCCGTTCCGGGGAAGCACAACGAGCTACCTCGTGCGGCGGATCGTCCCCCTCCCGGGGAACCTGGCGCTGGTGGACACCACGGTGAGCCTCTCCGGCTTCGCCGCCACGCCTCCCGGCCTGGTGCAGTGGGAGCCGGGGGTGGTGAAGACCCGGCACCACATGGTGGTGGGATCAAGGGGGGGCGCCTGGGAGATCCTGGCCCAGCAGATCACGGCCATGCAACCGGGGACGCCGGACTGAGGGCCGGACCGGGGCAGGGTCCCTCCCATGGGACCCTGCCCCGGCTCCCTTCTGCTGTCCCGGGGACCTCCCCCGGCACCAGCTGGCGGAACAGGATCGCAGGGTAGCCCTCCCTCCCCCACCAGGGCCGGCGCCGCGCTAAGGGGAGATGGAGGGAGGCGCCGTCGGGGTACCCTCCCTCCGGGAAGCCGCCCGCCGCAGTCGGTCGTTGATGGCATGGAGAAGCCCCCGGTCCCCATCTGCCGGCTCCGCCAGGAGGACCCGGGTCCCCGGGTGGCCGTCCAGGAACCGGAGGGTGGCGAAGAGGTTCCGGGCCGCCTCCTCGGGGCTCCCCGCTGGCGAGAGAGCCCGGGCTTCGGCCACGCGCTGGGATTCGGGGGCGTCCTCCTGGGGTTCGAGGGGGGCCGACTCGCGAACGGCCTCCTCCACCCTCCTCCGGGCCCGGGCCACCCCCTCGTCCGTACCGGCCTGCACGAGGAGGCCCAGGGGACCCCTCCCCCGGACCCCAGCCACCGCCGCGGCCAGGGTCGCCGGGCCGAGGTGGGCCAGGGGCGCCGGGAGCAGGAAGAGCGGCTTCCCCGGCGCGTAGTGGCTGGCCAGCATTCCAGGGGAGGCCGGGCCCCCGGGGGCGGCCCCGGGGGAGGCGGCGTTCGGAGGGGAGGGAACGCCCTGGGCGGAGGGGGAGGAGGGGGGCGTCCCGGGGCGAGCCACCGCTTCCCCCATCGCCTCCTCCACCTCTTCCACCGGAAGGGCGCCGGGGCGCAGCAGGGTCACGCGGCCCTCCCGGCCGATGTGGAGCACGGTGGACTCGATCCCCATGGGCGTTTCGCCGCCGTCCAGGACCAGGGGGATGCGATCCCCCAGCTCCTCCACCACGTGGGTCGCGGTGGTGGGACTGATCCGTCCGAAGCGGTTGGCGCTGGGGGCGGCCAGGGGCACGCCTGCCGACTCCAGAAGGGCCTGGGCCACGGGATGGGACGGGGCGCGCACCCCCACCGTGTCCAGCCCGCTGGTGGCCAGATCGGGAATCCGGGGGCCCCGGGGAAGGACCAGGGTGAGGGGCCCGGGCCAGAAGCGACGGGCCAGGGCGTCGGCCACCCTGCCCCCCCGGGTCCGGCTGAACCCGGCCTCCACGATCCCCTCGGCCTCCAGTGACGCGAGGGTGGTGGGCACGGGGACGTGGACGATGAGGGGATCGAAGGCCGGGCGCTCCTTCACGGCGAAGATCCGGGCCAGGGCCCGGGGGTCCAGGGCGTTCCCCGCCAGACCGTAGACCGTCTCGGTGGGAACTCCAACGACCTCTCCCTCCCGGAGGAGGGCGGCGGCCCGGGCCAGGGCGTCGGGGGTGGGGGGGAGCAGGGTCACCATGCACGGAGAAGCTCTCGGCCCGGGGGGGTGGAGGCAACCGGAGCCGGAACCGCCGACCGGAGCCGCCGCCCACCGGAACGACCGCCGACCGGAACCACCGGAGGGGTCCCGCGTACCCCCGCTTGGCCCCAGGGCCCGCGAACCCAGGGTGACGGGCAGGTCGGGGCGGTGTCCGGCCCCCCTTCCCGCGCCCCGTCCCCCATCCCCATCTCCGGAGGATTCCCATGAGCACTTCCCGTCGCTTCCTCATCACGGGAGGGAGCCAGGGCATCGGCGCCGCCCTGGTGGAGCAGGCCCGGGCCGCCGGTCACTCGGTGGTCTTCACGGGACGGAA
>JBJHCB010000054.1:0-3136 GCA_050485805.1 Gemmatimonadota bacterium
GTGGGAGGCTCGCGGTCCGGATGGTGGGGGCTCGCACCACGGTAAGGCTGAGGTCGCGGGTGGCGATCCGCCCCCCGCCGTCGGTGACGCGGGCGGTGAAGGTGAAGACGCCGGCCTCCTCGGGCGTTCCCGCCAGGTCACCCACGCTCCCCAGCCCCATTCCGGAGGGGAGGGCGCCGCTCACGGCCTCCCAGGTGTAGAAGCCGTCTCCTCCGTCGGCCAGGAGCTGGGCCGCGTAGACCCTCCCCTGTGTGGCCACGGGAAGCGTCATGTCCGCAACGGCCACGGGGGCCAGGACGACCACGGGAAGATGCCGTGTGGCCTGCTGACCCGATTCGTCCGCCACGGCCACGGTCACCATGGCTGATCCCGCCACCTCCGGCACTCCTGAGAGCCACCCCGTGGGCGAGATGGACAACCAGGCGGCCGCTTCGCCCCCCGTCACGCTCCAGCTCCGACTGCCCCGGCCTCCCACCGCCTGGAGCTGCACGGCATATGGCTCTCCCGCCATCCCATCGGGAAGTAGGCCCACATGCACCGCCAGCCTCTGGACCACGACGAGGGTCAGGTCCGCGGTGGCGGAGCCGCCCCTCAGGTCCGTTGCCCGGACCCGGAATGTCCAGCTCCCCGGGGCCGACGGCGTGCCGGAAACGGCCCCGGAGGGGGTGAGGGAGAGGCCCCCGGGAAGACTCCCCACCGCCAGGTGCCAACTGTATCCCCCACTCCCTCCTGAGGCCTGCAGTTGATGGCCGTAGGCCAGGCCCTCGACGGCCTCCGCAAGCTCTGTGGAGCCGATGGAGATGGGGTCCGCCGGGGCGGTGGGGTCCTCGCCGCACGAAGCGGTGACGAGGAGGAGGGGGAGGAGGATCAGGGACCGAAGAACCCGTGCGTGAGGGGACACGGGCCGGTTGGAGTCCAGGGCGACGGAAGGCGTGGCGCCGCCGCCTGGGGCGGGTTGGATCGAAGGCATGGTGCGGTGCTCCTGCTCGTGTGGTGTGGTACGCGGCAGGAGTCTGACGTGCGCCGCTTACCGGACGCTTAAAAGCCGGGGCAAAGGGAGACGAGGAACGGGGAGGAACGAGGCGAGCATCCGCCCGATCGATCCGGATCGGGCCCGTCGCGGACGACGTCGGGCCGGCCTCCACCCGCATGTCCCCCTTTTCTCGCCTTTCGCGTGTTTCGGGTGAGCATGTGCTTCGGGCCCGCCGAAGCGTTGATCATTGACGCCGACTGATCCGCCCCGGCCGGGCGGGAGGAGGAGCCATGAAGGAACGATTGAGGGGACTCGTGGTCGCCACCGTCATCGTGGCCGCCGCCGGGTGTACGGACCCGGTGACGATCGGGCCTGATGACCAGCTGAGGCTCGACGAAGCGGCGACCTCCGAGCTGGTCATCGATGGCCGGTACATCGTGTTGTTCAAGGAGGAGGTGACCGAATCCGCGGCGGTGGCGACCAGGAACCTCTTCCTGAAGCTGGGGGACGACGCTGAGCTAGTCGCGACGTACCATCGACTGCACGGGTTTGCAGCGAACCTGTCGGAGACGGACCTGGAAACGGTCGCGGGCGACGGAAGTGTGCGGGTGATCCACCCCAGCGCCTTCCTGGTCACCCAGGAGGAACCGGAAGAACCCATCGACGGGGGTCCCGTTCCCGTTAGCCACGCCAGCACGGCCGGCTTCCAGGACGATCCCCCCTGGAGCCTCGATCGGATCGATCAGCGTGAGCTCCCCCTGGACGGGGTCTACAACTATCCCGGCACGGGCGAAGGCGTGTACGTCTACCAGCTCGGAATGGCGGTCGACACCTCGCACGAGGAGTTCGAGGGGCGGGCCTCCAATGGGCTCGACCTGAACGGAAACTGCCCGGGCACCAACTCGGTCATGGCCGGCACCACCATGGGAAAGACCACCGGCGCGGCCAAGGGCGCCCATCTCGTCGCCGTGCGGCTCGGGACCAACTGCCAGCTCAGCACGGCGACCATGGACCAGTTCCTTGAGGCGATGGACTGGATTCTCGAGCAGCGAGATGAGCACCCCGACCGTCCCATGATCCTCACCCATCCCTTCTCATGCCCTCTCACCACCCCCGGCCTTGGGGCGATGGAGGAGGCCTACCACGCGGCGGTGGACGCCCGGATCACCGTCGTCGCCGGAAGCGGCGGATTCGTCGGGGACAATGCGTGCCAGCGTAGCCCCGAGAGAATGTCCGACGTCATCACCGTCGGATACACCAACAATCTGGACCGTCAGCGCTCGTCAGGGTCATATGGAACCTGCGTCGACCTGCTCGTCCCGGCCCACGAAATGAGGTTTCCAATGGGATCCGGGCTGGGGACGACGTCATGGCCCGTACACGCCAACGGCTACGTCGCCGGCGTCATCGCCATCTTCCTCGAGAAGCACCCCCTCGCGACGCCGCAGGAGGTGAAGGAGTGGCTTATCGAATCGTCGACCAAGGACGTGGTCCAGAACATCATCTCCGGGACGCCGAATCGACTCTTGTATATCGAGGGGGTACCGGACGTGCCGCCCATCGATGCCGACCTTCTGGTCCGTGGGGAGGGGAGTTCGGTCCCCCTGAACCTCCGCTCCCGGGGGTCCCTCACGGTCACCTTGCTTGCCAGCGACCTCCTTTCAGCCGAGGACGTGGCCCTGTCCACCCTGCGCCTGGGTGATGGTGACGGCCCGGGCGTCGGAGCGGTCACGAACCGCGACGGCTCCTACTGGAGCGAGGTCGAGGACGTGGACGGCGATGGTCTCCCCGACCTGAGCGTGCGCTTCGGCATCCCCGCGCTGGTCGGTTCCGGCGAACTGACGGACGAGAGCGAGTCGGTCGTCCTGACCGGCGAGACGAATGACGGTCAGATGATCCGGGCGGAGGCCGAGATCCGGGTCGTGCCGCCTCCCAGAGGTCGGTAGCCGGTCCGCCGTCGGTCCCGCGCCCGGTCCCCGAGACCGGGCGCGGGCGCCCCGGTACCGGATGGTGGGGTCTCCGGCCCGCTTCTCCTCGCTCCCTCCGGCTATCCCGCCTCCGACACCCCCCGGGGGCGCACCCCCTCCTCCGCCAGGGCCAGGGCGCCGTCCACCACCAGCGCCAGGAGGGCCGCGGGGATGGCCCCCGCCAGGATCATCCGGG
>JBJHCB010000054.1:3146-10640 GCA_050485805.1 Gemmatimonadota bacterium
ACGATGGGGTCCCCCAGCCCCCCCGCCCCGATGAAGGCGGCCAGGGTGGCCGTGCCCACGTTGATGACGGCGGAGGTCCGGATCCCCGCCATGATCATGGGGGCCGCCAGGGGAAGCCGGACGTGGAGGAGGAGCTGCCCCTCCGTCATTCCGAGGGCCCGGGCGGCGTCCACGGCGTCGGCGTCGGCGTCCCGCACCCCGGAGTACGTGTTCCGGAGGATGGGGAAGAGGGAATAGAGGAAGAGGGCCACCAGGGCCGGGAGCACCCCGATCCCCAGCAGGGGGATCATGAAGGCCAGGAGGGCGATGCTGGGGATGGTCTGGAGGATCCCCACCCCCCGGATCACCGTCTCCGCACCGCCCCGGGTCCGCTCCAGGAGGAGCCCCAGGGGGACCGCCAGGAGGATGGCCCCCAGGAGGGAGAGCCCCACCAGGAGGAGGTGGCGGCGGGCCTGGCCCAAGGTCTCGTGCCGGACGGACCAGAGATGGGCCAGGAGACCGTCCCTCTCCACCCGGGAGGCGACGCGGTCCCCCCCAGGGGCGGTGGAGGGGTCCCCTCCCACAAGCCCCATCTCCGCCAGGGCGTCCGCCGCCACCCGGGCCAGGGGCTCGCCCTCCACCTCCAGGCGGTGGTTCAGCGCCTGCACCGTCGGCTCGTCCAGGTGGTGGGCCAGCTCCGACAGCGTGGCCACCGCTCCCGGGAGCTCCGCCCAGAGCCGGGCGCCCACCAGGGGGGCGGCCTGGTACGGAGGGAAGAACCCCAGGTCGTCCTCCAGGACCACAAGCCCCTCCCCCGCCAGGAGGGCGTCGGTGGTGTAGGCGTCGATGACGTCCACGTTCCCGGATCGGAGCGCCTGGTGCTTCACCGCCTGCAGGAGGGAGCGGGCCTCCCGGAGCTCCAGCCCGTAGGCGTCCGCCAGTCCCGGGAGGCCGTCCTCCCGCCCCAGGAAGTCCGGGGAAAAGCCTCCCACCAGTCCCGAGCCCTCCAGGGCCAGGTCCGAAAGGGTGCGGAGCCCCAGGGAGTCCGCCGTCTCCCGGCGCACCGAGATGGCGTAGCTGTTCTCGAAACCCAGTGGAGGGAGCCACCGGACCCCCCAACGCTCCCGGAACTCCCGGGAGACCCGGCGGAACACCTCGGCCGGCGTCCCCTGGGGGGATTCGCCCAGGATGGCCAGGAGGCCGGTCCCCGTGTACTCCGGGTAGACGTCCACGGCGCCGGCCCGGAGGGCGCCGAAGGCCACCTCCGTGGACCCCAGCCCCAGGCGACGGTCCACCCGGAACCCCCGGGCCTCCAGGAGCTGGGCGAAGATCTCCGCCAGGAGGTAGGACTCCCCAAAGGGCTTGGAGGCCACCACCACAGGGCGGGCCGAGGGGGGGGCGACTCCCTCCGGGCCCTCCGGGGAGGAGGCGGCACGAGGGGGGGACGTCTCCGGCTCTTCCTGGGAAACCGGAGGGTCCTGGGCCGCCCCCGCCCCGGCCGGGACCAGGAGGAGGGCGCCTCCCAGAAGGCCCATGACCAGCATCCCCATGAGGGAGGTCCAGGCGCGGGCGAGGCGGGTCATACCCGGCCCTCCAGGATCCCGGCCCGCACCAGGAGCCGGGCCACATAGCCCGGCGCCGGCCGCTCCATGAGCTCGGCAGGCGAGGCGTCCTGTTCCACCCGCCCCTCCTTCAGGACCACCACCCGATCGGCCAGCGCCACCGCCTCCCGGAGGTCATGGGTCACCAGGACGGCGGTGGTTCCCAGCTCCGACCGGAGCCCATGGAAGGCCTCCTGCAGTTCGCTCCGGCTGATGGCGTCCAGCGCGCCGAAGGGCTCGTCCAGGAGGATGCAGGCCGGATCCGGGGCCAGGGCCCGGGCCAGGGCGACCCGCTGGCGCTGCCCCCCGGAGAGCTCCCTGGGCCACCGCCCCCCGAAGGTGGCGGGGGGGAGGCCGACCCGCTCCAGGGCCTCCCGGGCTCGAGGCTCGGCGTCCTCGCGTCCCAGGAGGCGGAGGACCAGCTCCACGTTCCGGAGCACGGGCCAGTGGGGGAGGAGGCCCCCGTTCTGGGGCACGTATCCCGTGTTCCGTCGGAGGAGCACGGGGTTCCTTCCCCGGAGATCCTCACCGCGGGCAAGGACCACCCCCTCGTCGGGGGTGACCATCCGGTTGAAGCAGCGGAGAAGGGTGGTCTTCCCCGATCCGCTCTCCCCCACCAGGGCCACCAGAGCCGCTTCCGGGACCGAAAGGGAGACGCCGTCCAGGGCCAGGACGGGACCGTAGCGGTGGCGGAGCTCCACCGCCTCCAACCCCGGGGGAGGGAAAGCCGGTGCATCCGGGGGGACGGAGGGGTGCATGGGACGACGCTAGACCCCCGGGCGGCCGCGAGCAAGGAGGGGGGGCCACCCGGAGGCTGGAGCCCAGGGTGGCGTGACCGGGGGTGGCGGGACCGGTGCGGGGGCGGGGGACTTCAGGCTTCCCCGCCCCGCCGCCCCCGGCGCATGTTCGTAGGGGTGCTGCTTTTCCACTCCCCTCCCCTGCCCCCTTCCAGGAGAAGCCCCATGGACCTTCCCCTCCCTTCCCTCCGCCTCCGTCGCTGGATCCTGTCGGCCCTCACCCTGGCCCTTTCCGCGCTCCTCCCCGGCCCACTCCTGGCTCAGGAGGGGGCCCCCGGCGGAGAAGAAGCCGTCCCCCGGGTCGCCGACGATCCCGAGGTGCTGGCGCAGATCCGCCTGTTCACCACATGGATGGAAGGGCAGTTGGAGAGCCGCGGCCTTCCCGGCGTCGCCGTGGGGGTCGTGGCGGACAAGAGTTGGTGTGGGCGCGGGGGTTCGGGTATGCGGATGTGGAGGAAGGGGTGCCCATGACCCCCGCCACCCGGTTCCGCATCGCCTCCCACAGGGAGCTCTTCACCGCCGTGGCCCTGGTGCAGCTCCGGGACGAGGGGCGCCTCCGGCTGGAGGACCCGGTCTCGGCGCACCTGCCCTGGTTCCGGGTGGGGTCCGCCCACCCTTCGGACCCCCCCATCACCCTGGAGGAGCTCCTCACCCATTCCTCCGGTCTCCCCCGGGAGGCGGCGTTCTCTCCCGAGACCCGCTGGAAATACTCCAACCTGGCCTACGCCGTGGCGGGGATGGTGGTGGAGGAGGTCACCGGGATGGAGTGGGCCGACTACATCCAGTCCCACATCCTGGAGCCTCTGGGGATGGGGTCCACCAGCGTGGACCGGGAGGACCCGCTCGTGGCCGTGGGGTACGGGCGCCGCATGCCCGACGGCACCCGGGACATCTTCCCCTTCGTGGACTCCCGGGGAGTGGCGGCGGCCACGGGGATGACCTCGACGGTGGAGGACATGTCCCGCTTCGTCTCGGCGCAGTTCCCCACGTCGGAGGCGTAGGATGGCGCGGCGGGCGGGGCGCGGATCCTGGCGGACGCCTCCCTCCGGCAGATGCACCGCATCCGCCCCCTGGAGGAGGACTGGTCCCGGGGGAGCGGCCTGGGCTTCGCCGTCTCCCGGGACGGGGGGGAACGTCCTGGTGGGACACGGCGGCGGGTATCCCGGCTACACCACCCAGACCGTGTTCGACCCCCGGCGCCGGGTGGGCGTCATCGTGCTCACCAACGCCCAGGACGGTGGGCCCGGGGCCATGGCGGGACAGCTGATGCCGAGTGTGGGCGACGCGGTGGCCCAGGCCATCCACGCCCCGGCCCCCGCGGTGGCATGGGGGGTGCGCTTCGTGGAGGAGAACGGGAAGGTGGTGCGCATGATCACCGGGGACAGCTTCGTGGAGCGGGTGCGGGACTGAGGCGGCGGTGGGGGGGCGGGGAGTCGGCGGGAACGGAGGCTATGGCGGCGCGCATCCGACCATCTCGCTCAGCGTCCGCACATACGAAGGTTCAGGGGATGGACCGGGCAGACCTCACGCGCTCGGGGGCGACCACGCTGCAAGCGGACGTCCGCTCGGCGCCGGTCACGATCAACGTCTGATCGCTTCGGCGTGGCTCAGGACCCCTCCCAGGGCCGCAGGGGGAAGGCCGGGCTCAGGTGCATCAGGATGTCGTACACGGAGCGGCCGGTCCGCTCGGCGACCTCGTTGGGGTGGATGTCCGGATGGTCCGGACCGAGCAGGGTGGCCGTCTCGCCCGGCTCGACGGTCCGCTCCTCCCCCACCTCGATGATGCAGTGGCTCGCGCTCACCGCGCCGATCACGGGATAGGTCTGCCGGCCCACCAGGATCCGGCACCCGTTCACCGCCTGGCGGGGATACCCCTCCGCGTGCCCCACCGGGATCGCGGCCACCCAGACCGGTCGCTCGGCCACGTAGTTCCGCCCGTAGCTCACCGAGTCGCCGATGCGGAGCCGCTCCACGCGCAGCACCCGCCCCCGGAGGCGGATCGCCGGGGTGAGGGAAAGCACGCCCGCCTCCCGGCCCCCGGCCACCTGCGCCCCGAAGAGGACGAGACCGGGCCGCACCATGTCGAGGTGCGACTCCGGCAGGAAGGTCACGTGGTTCGAGGAGGCCGCGTGGAGCTTACCGGTGGGGATCCCCCGCTCCCGGGCCTCCGCCGCCAGCCGGCGGAAGCGCGCGAGCTGCTCCAGGTCGAAGTCCCGGACCTCGGTGAACCCCATGAAGCTCCCCTCCACCCGCACCCCGGAGCGGTTCGCCACTCCTTCCATCCAGGGGAGGGCCCGGTGGTAGGGCATCCCCAGGCGGCTCATCCCCGTATCCAGGTAGAAGTGGATCGGGACCTCCCGGCCGAGGCGGGCGGCGATGCCCTCGAGGAGGGCGCCGTCACCGTCCCAGAAGGGCGCCAGGTGGACGCCTCGTCCGACGAGCTCCTCGGCCTCCGCCTCCGAGGCGCGCGTCATCAGGAGCACGGGCTTCCGGATCCCCGCATCCAGGAGCTCGTGGGCCTCCTCCACCTTCACCACGGCGAAGCCCGTGATTCCCGGCTCACGCTCCAGCGCTTCGGCCACCCGCACGAGCCCGAGCCCGTACCCGTTGTTCTTGATCGTGGCCAGGACCGGCCGGCCTCCGGCGGCCCGGGCCACCTCCACGGCATTCGCCCTGAGATGCGGAGGATGCACCTCGATCCACGGGTCGAAGCTCCCGGGAACGCGGTCCCTCAGTCGGAAGCGCCCGGACCCCTCGGCACCCGGGGATGCGGAGCCAGGCGACCCTCCCCCCGGGGCCGGATGGTCCAGAGTGGTCGCGTGGAGGGGAGTGCGGGGCACCGAGACCGCCGCGGCGGCGGAACCTGCCGCGATGCCGAGGAAGTCCCTGCGTGTGATGCCCATGGTGATCGCCTCCTGCCGTGAGCCGACGATGGAAGGAAGACGCGCCGGAGCGCGTGGCCACCGGGAGGGTAGCCCGGACGGGGACTCCCGTCACGCGTCGCGTGAGGGCCCGGCGCGTAGTGGACGCCCCGCGGGCAGGGAGCCTGACGGTGCAATGGCGGGAACGGCGATCCCTCCTCGGCACCCCTCGATTCAGCGGCGCCCCTCTCCCAGGTAGAGCCGGATCCGACTCTCGCTGCCGAGCAGGAAGGTACCGTGCACGACGGCGATCCGCCCCCGTTCATCCACCGCCAGCTTGCGGCCGAGCTTTCCCTGCAGGCTCCCGTTGAAGCCGAGCGCGGGGTCCGGGGTCCCGGGGACGACCTCCGGGGTCCCGAACCGCTGGGACGCCCCATCCCATCGGGCGAACCCGAGCCCCCGTGCGCGCTCTTCCCCATCGGGGAAGAGCTCCCAGACCATGTACACGTCGTTCGATCCGTCGGCGGCCAGGACCGGGAAGGCGGAGGAGACGAAGCCCTCACTGGTCAGATCGGGCCCCGGCTCGGCCTCGCCCCCGCCAGGAGCCTCTCCGGAGCGCCAACGCAGGTGGCGAAGGCGGTGGACTCCCCCGAACGGCCCTCCCTCCGATTCGGCCCAGGCCAGGTGCACGGACCCGCCGGCCGAAGCGGTGAGGTCCGGGCCGTCCGCGTGGGCATCCCCTGGAGCCAGGACCACGGGCTCCGAGAAGGACCCACCCCCATCCTCCGAGTAGGCATAGCGGAGGTCGGCGGACGGGTCCTCGCCCACGGTCCAGACCAGATGGATCCGGCCGCTTTCATCCCATACGGCGGCAGGGGCGCGGGCGGGGGTGCGGGCACTCGCGGGGACGACCTCCACCGGATCGGAGAAGGACTCGCCTCCATCCGGTGTGATCCTCAGACGGAGTGCTCCCTCGTACTCGGTCCAGACCACGAGGAGCTTCTCATCCGGCCCGGAGACGAGCTCGAGGCTCCCGTTGTCCCATCGGTCCCGGGTGAGGCGACCCTTGCCCGCGCCGGCGGGCGTATCGGACACGTTCAGGGGGTCGGAAAAGCTGCGGCCGCCATCGTCGGAGCGTGCGAAGTAGATCTCGCCCCCGTGCCCGCCCCCCGAAAAGACGATCTCCTGCCAGAGCACGTGGACCTCCTGCCCATGGGACCCACCCAGCTGGACCCGGGGCAGCCAGGAGAAGGTGTGCGGGCTTCGGGAGACATCCGTGGGCTCATCCAGGAGGGATTCGCCCTCCGCGCTCCAGCGCTGCAGTCGGAGGTCGCGGGTGGACTGGTCCACCCAGACCACCACAACTCCCCCGTCGGGGGTGAGGGCGACGGTGGGGGCATCCACATAGCGGAAATCAGAATCGTTCATCCGCCAGGGGCCCTGGTAGCCCTCTCCTGTGGCGACCTCCACGGGATTCCGCCACTCCACGCCCGCCCCCTCCGACGCGGACGCATGGCTCACCTGTGGGGCCGAGGCCCCGGTCCCCTGTGCGGTGGAGGGGGCCGGCTCGGAGGACCCATCCCGCCCGATGAGAACGAACACCCCCAGGAGAATCCCGGGGAGGATCCACACGGGATGGCGGAGCGCTGCGCTCACGGATCGCTACTCCTGTCTGGCGCGCTTCGTCCGGCGTCCACACCGGGGTCACCGGTGGGAGCGGGGCCCTGGCCCCGGGGTGTCAGGGGCAGGTGGCCTGGATGCTCCCGGACATCTCTTCGCCTGCATTCGGGCCCGCAATCCCGACGAAGGTCAGGTCGTCGGCGCGGACCTGATCCCCATCGATGGCCAGGAATTCGGAAGCTCCCTCCGCACCGGCGGCGTCACCCTCCCAGGTCGCCTCGAGAGCCTCGTCCGGGTCGAATGGATCCCCGACGAGGAACAGCACCACATCCTGGTTGCCCATCCCCGCCTCAGACATGTCGACGCGCGACACGTCCACGATGAGGCCGGTGGCTTCGTTCTCGCCCTGAAGGGCGAAGTCGACCTGTGGGTTCCCGGTCTCCTGGGGACCGAATGCACAGTTCTGGACTTCGAACGTGTGGGTCTCACCACCGACCTCGATGGTTCCGGTTGCGGCGGGTTCAGGCAGGTCGGTGGAACTCGGGTCGGTCTCCGAGGAAGAAGGTCCGGCCGCCACGAGCAGGGCGGATACGCTCGCCACAAGACCGGTTCGGATGAGTCTGGAAACAGGGGTCA
>JBJHCB010000055.1:0-10633 GCA_050485805.1 Gemmatimonadota bacterium
CCCCCCCCGGCCCCGCGCCGCCCGCCCTCCTTCTGTTCACCCTCGTGGCCATCGCGGGATACGCCGTCTTCGGTCTCCATCCCCAGAGGGTCCCCCAGCCGCTTCTGGGGTTCTGGAGGATCTCCTACAACTTCTTCGCCCAGGTCCACATCCTCCTGGGCGCTGCGGCCCTCTTCTGGGTCCTCTTCCTACGCGCGGGTGCGCGGTGGATCCCTGCGGCCGCGGCCGTGTGCGTGCTCTCCTTCCTGGCCGAACACCTGGGCACCGGTACCGGCCTCCCCTTCGGTGCGTACGAGTACACCCACCTCCTGGGGGCCAAGATCGGGGGGCGGGTTCCCTGGGTGATCCCCCTCTCCTGGTTCCTCATGGCGCTCCCGGCGTGGGTCATGGCCCGCGCCACCTTTCCGGGGGCGGCCCGCCGGGCGGCCCGGATCGCCTTCGCCGCCGTCCTCCTCACCCTCTGGGATCTCTCCCTGGATCCGGCCATGAGCTACCAGATGCCCTTCTACTGGCGCTGGTCGGACACCGGTCCCTACTACGGGATGCCCTGGATCAACCTGGCCGGTTGGGTGGGAACCGGTCTGATCCTCATGATGGCCATGGAGGCCCTGGGGGTGGAGCGCTGGAGCCGGAATCTCTCCTCCTCGTGGGCTGCGGCCTACTACGGCGCCACCCTCCTCATGCCCATCGGGATGGTGGTGGTGGAGGGGCTCTGGGTCGCCCTGGCTGCTTCCGTGGTGGCCTACGCCCTGGCGTGGGGGGTCCACCGCCGCTTCGCGCCCAGCCCGGGTGAGGCGGCGACCCCTTCCGTGGCCGGTCCGCCCAGGGTGGTCCAGGAGGGGGCATGACGGGCCCTGCAGAGGACGCGAGGTTCCGGGAGGAGGTGATCCAGGGGCTCCGGGAAACGGCGGAGCGGTGGTCCACCGAGCCCGGATTTCCCCGGGCCCGGGTGGAGGGGAAGCTCCTCCGTCCCCTCCTGGCCGCCGCTGCGACGCTTCCGCCGGGCGCTCCCCCGGCAGGCTTGAGGTCGCTCCCCGGTGGGTTCTGGAGCGGGGCGCTGGCCATCCAGATGGTCCACGAGGCCTCCCTCCTCCACGATGACATCCTGGACCAGGCGCCCCTCCGCCGGGGGCAGCCCACGGTCCAATCCTCCCAGGGCATGCACGTGGCCCTGGTGCAGGGGGATCACCTCCTCACCGGGGCGTACCGCCTCGCGGCGGAAACCGGCTCCCTCTCCTTTCTCCGCTTCCTGACCCGGGCCGTGGAGCGGACGGTGGCGGGGGAGAAGGTCCAGGGGGCCAGTCGGGGGCGATGGCTCAGCGAGGGGGAGTACCGGGAGATGGTCTCCTGGAAGTCCGGCGAGCTCTTCGGGTGCGCCCTGGCCCTAGGCCGCTCCCTGGAGAACGACGACGAGGGCGCGGAAGCCGATTTCCGGATGGGGATCCGGGTGGGATGCCTCTACCAGATGGTGGACGACTTCCTGGACCTCTGTCCCGGGACGGACTCCGGGAAGCCCGCCTTCCAGGATCTCACCCAGGAGAAATGGACGTGGCCCCTGGCGGAAGCGGGGGTCCAGGGCTTCAGCTCCCTCCGTGGGGCCTCTCCCCGTAGCGTCGCCTCCCTTCTCTTCGGGCCCGAGGGTTCGGGCGCCTCTCCCATGCGCCGGGCCCTGGGGCGGCTCCGCCGCGAGGCCGAGGGAATCCGTTCCGAGTGGCTCCGGGGCCGCCCGGGCGAGGCCCGGCTTCCGGCGATCCTGGAGGGATGGCTGGCCCGGGCCGAGAGCGCCCTGGCGAAGGAGGAGGAGCAGGAGGGCGCCTCTCCCCGGGCGCCCCGGCCCGGCCAGGGGGAGCGGACGGTGGTGCGGGTTGGGGACGTGGGCCCGGGGAACGGGGGAGGGGAGCGCGAAGCGGTGCTCCAGGAGGTACGGGCCGAGGCCTTGGCCCTGGGGATGGAAGGGGACTGGCTCCGGTACTTCGCCCACCACGCCCGCTCCTTCCGGTTCGCCTCGCGTCTCTTCCCCCGGGAGGAGGGGCGCCTCGTGGCCGGTGTCTATGCCTTCTGTCGCTTCACCGACGACCTGGTGGACCGGGCGCCCCATCTCCCCCGGGAGCACCTTTCCCGGCGCCTGGAAGCCTGGATGGACCTCACGCGCACGGCGTATCACGGACGGTCCACGGGAGTCCCCCTCCTGGACGGGGTGCTGGGGGAGACCTCGCGTCGGAGCGTGCCCCTCCACTATGCCGAGGAGTTGATCCGGGGGGTGGGAATGGACCTGGACCCGCCGCGGTACGCGGACCTGGACGACCTGCGACGGTACTCGTACCGGGTGGCGTCGGTGGTGGGCCTCTGGCTCACGGAGCTCTTCGGAACCCGGACCCCATGGGTCCTCCGCCGGGCGGAGTCCATGGGGCACGCCATGCAGCTCACCAACATCCTCCGGGACGTGGGCGAGGACCTGCGGCAGGGACGGATCTACCTCCCGGAGTCCGTGCTCCAGCGGCATGGCGTCTTACCGGAGTCCATGGCTTCCGCCCTGGCGGAGGGGGGGCTCCCCCGGGGGTGGGTGGGGCTCATGGAGGAGCTCATGGCCGTGGCCGACGCGGAGTACGGAGCGGCCATCCCTGCCATCCCGGCCCTTCCCCGGTACTTCCAGGGGCCCGTGGCGGTGGCGGCCCGGGTGTACCAGGGGATCCACGCCGAGATCCGCCGGAACGGTCACGATACCCTGCATCGGCGGGCCCACACCTCCCTCACCGGGAAGGTGCGCCTCGGCGCCCGCGCCCTGGTGGAACTGCGGAGGGCACGGAGGAGCCGCGCGTGGGAAGGGTCCGTTTCGGGGGGGCCTCCCTCCCGGCCCTTCCCGGGGCCTGACGGCGACACCGGACGACGGCGCGGGGGTGGGGTCCCCCCCTGGGGATGCTTTCCCCTCAGCGCACCGGGGCCGCGAGGGTCTCCGGCACGCCCTCGGCCCAGTCCCGGGGCTCCAACATGGCCATGAGGCGATGTTCGAAGGTGCCCTCATCGTAGGAGAGGGCGTAGCCCCAGCGGGCCAGGGGGGGCATGCTCATGAGCACGCTCTCGATGCGGGCGTTGGTCTGGAGTCCGAAGCGGGTCCCCCGGTCGTGCACCAGGTTGAACTCGGCGTAGCGCCCCCTCCGGACGAGCTGGAACTCCTTCTCCCGGGTGCCCCAGGGGAGACCGCGGCGGCGCTGCACCAGGGTTCCATAGGCGGGCCGGACGGCCAGGCCCACATCCTGGACGAAGCGGAAGAGCGCTTCCGTCTCCAGTTCACCGGCACCCTCGGCCCGGAGGTTGTCGAAGAAGATCCCGCCCACCCCCCGTCGCTCCTTCTCCCGATGCGCGTTCACGAAGTAGTCGTCGCACCAGGCCTTGAACCTCGGGTAGTAGTCGGCGTGATGCCGGTTGCAGATCCGCCGGAGGGTCCGGTGGAAGTGCACCGCATCCTCGGGGAAGGGGAAGGTGGGGGTGAGGTCCAGCCCGCCGCCGAACCAGTGGTCCACGCGCCGCCCGTCGGCGTCGCGCAGCTCGAAGTAGCGCACGTTCATGTGCACGATGGGCACCAGGGGGCTCCGGGGGTGCGCCACCACGCTCACCCCGGTGGCGAAGAAGTCCACCGATCCGGAGGACACCCGGGTGGAGCCCAGTCGTGCCGCCATCTCCCCGGGGATGGGCCCGCCGCCGGAGAAGCGGTTCACTCCCGCCTTCTCGAAGGTGACTCCCTCGGTGAGGACCCGGGACACCCCGCCCCCCCCTCCCGGGCGAAGCCACCCATCCTCCTGGAAGCGTCCCCCCCCGTCCCACCCCTCGAAGGCGTCGGTGAGGGTGTCATGGAGCTGCTGCATCCACCGACTCACTCGGAGACGGAGCGGGAGCTCCTCCACCGGTTCCCTGAGGCGGGTCCGGGCCGCTCCGCTCCGGGCCGAGGCGGATACCGCCATCGGCAGGGCCGGCAGCGACGGGAAGTCCGGCACGGTGTCGTCGCGGGTCTCGGGGATGGGGACGTAGGGGGGCATCACGACCTCCGTTCCAGGGGGAGCGGATCTCCACCGGATGTGGTGAGATCCGCCTCGAACAGCCTGCGTGCGGCAAGGGAGAGAAGCTCCCGCTCGACGGATCCGGAGCTCCGGCCGGCGGGAAGGGTGCGAAGCGCGGTCATGGGGCGGGCCAGCAGCTTGGCGGCGATGCGCCGGGCCGCGCGGTCTGCGGCCGAGGTGGGGTCGACGCCACCGTCCACCGCATGGCGGATCTCCCTCCGGCAGACGTCCATCACCAGCTCGTGAAGAGGCCGGAGCGCGTCCCGGATCTCCGAGTCCGCCATCCACGAGGCGTAGCCCTGGAGCTCCTCCTCCAGCAGGGCCTCCGCCTCGGGGACGCTCTCCCGCCGCGCCTCCTCCACCCGGGCTGCATCCGGGTGCAGTCGGTCCAGATCCACCAGCGAGATCCCCTCCAACTCCTCCACCCCGGGGTCCACATTCCGGGGAAGGGAGACGTCCACCACGGGAAAGGGCCGATGGCCGGGCCGGCGGGCCAACGCCGCCGCGTCCACCCATGGCCCCGGCGCGCCGGTGGCCACCAGGAGCCCGCCCGCTTCCGGCAGGACTCCTGCGAGGTCGTCCAGGGTCCCCCACCGCCCACCCCACTCCCCCGCCAGGAGACGGGCCCGCTCGGGGGTACGGTTCAGGAGGACGACCTCCATCTCCGGGAGGGAGGCCGCGGTCCGGGCCGCCGCGGATCCGATCTTGCCGGCTCCCACCACCACGATGCGCCGAGGCGCCCCGGGAGGGAGACTGCGGGCGAGGAAGGCCGCCGCCTCCGACCCCACGGAGGGCCGGCCGGCCATGAGGGCGGTCTCGCGCCGGACCCGCTTCCCGCCCCGGAGGGCCGCGTCGAAGAGGCGGTGGAGAACGGGTCCCACGGTGCTCCGACGGAGGGCGTCCCGGTAGTCCCGCCGGAGTTGCCCCAGAATGTGGATGTCCCCCAGGATCTGGGACTCGAGGCCGGCGGCGACCCGGAGGAGGTGGCGGGCCGCCTCCGCCCCGGACCGGATGGCCGCGGGGTCGGGACGCTCGCCCACCGGCCGCCGGAGGGCGTGTCGCCAGAGGTCGAAGAGGAGCTCCGGCCCGTGGTGGGGGTCCGGCCCGAACGCCGTCAACTCCGTCCGGTTGCAGGTGCGGAGGACCACGAGTTCCGGGAGCTCCCGGGCGGCGGCGGCCTGGTGCAGCCGGTCCATTGCGGCGTCGTCCAGGGTCCAGCGCTCCCGGACCGCCACCGGGGCGATCCGGAAGTCCACGCCCACCTGAAGGAGTCGGAGGGTGAGCTGCGGCTTCAGCCCCATCGCGGTCCCCCCGGCTCGAGGGAGGGACCCACGGTCCTGCGGGCCAGCGCCTCCATGAGGTGGACGCCCTCGGGGTCCAGCCCGGGGAGGGACCGGAGGCGCCGGAGGGCCCCCTCCAGCACGCGCCGGCTCTGTCGCCGGGGCGATCGGCCCCCCGGTCCCCGCCCCAGTCGGGCGTCCTCCTTCCAGTCCTCGGCGTCGTCGGCCAGCTGGTAGGCCCATCCCAGGTCGCGGCCGAAGCGGGTGAGCCCCTCCACCTGGGGCTCGGGCGCTCCGGCGCCCACCGCTCCGGCCCGCACGGCGAAGGCGGAGAGGGCGGTGGTCTTCCTCCGATGGAGGCGGCGATGGGCCCCACCCCGGGCGAAGGCGCCGGTGAGGTCCACCGCCTGCCCCCCGGCCATGCCGGCCATCCCGAAGGCCTCTCCCCACTCCGCGGCCAGGCGGCCCGCCGCCCGGGGCGCGGACCCCAGGAGCTCCGCGGATCGGGCCAGGAGGGAGACCGCCAGGAGGATGGCCCCTCCGGATCCCACCTCCAGGTGGGTGGCCGCCCGCCCCCGCCGGGCGTCGGCATCGTCCATGGAGGGGAGGTCGTCCAGGACCAGGGAGGCGGTGTGGGTGAGCTCCACGGCGACGGCCACGGGAAGGACCTCGGCCGGTCGTCCGCCCACCGCCTCGGCCACCGCCAGGGTGAGGAGGGGCCGCCATCGGCTTCCCGCATGCCCCTCCACCCCCAGGGCGGCCCGGGTCGCCGATCCCAGGGCCGCCGGGAGACCCTCCGGGATGGGAACGGAGCGGGCCAGGGCCCCCTCCACGCCGGGGAGGGTGCGGCGGACGAACGCCTCCAGCGCGTCCGCGGGAAGGGGGAGGGGGCGGGCCGGATTCATGCCGAGACGACTCCCGTCAGATGACCGAGGTTCTTGAAGAAGATGCGGGCGTGGGCCATGGGCCGGGCCCGGACGAGCTCCTTCTGCATGTAGCCCTCGAAGGTGAGTTGCTGGACGTCCCGGTCCCGGGCGATGGCCACGAAGCGTTCCCGCCGGTGGTCATCCCGGTACCAGAAGCGCTGCATGACGCCCAGCACGGTGAACACCATGCCGTGGGTCATGAGGAACCGACGCCGGGCCCGGCGGAGGGGAGCGGGGCTTCCCGAGACCAGGGCCTCGTCCACCGAACGGGCGGCCAGGCGACCCCCCGTCATGGCGTAGAAGATCCCCTCACCGGAGGAGGGGGCCACCACGCCGGCGGCGTCTCCGGCCAGGATCACGTCCCGCCCGTTCTCCCAGCGGGGGAGGGGCTTCAGGGGAATGGGTGCCCCTTCGGTGCGGATGGTCTCCGCCCGGTCCAGGCCGGTCCGGACCCGGAGGTCCCGGATCGCCCCCCGCATGTCGAAGCCCCGGATCTCGGTCCCTGTCCCCACGCTGGTGGTGTCGCCGTGGGGGAAGACCCAGGAGTAGAAGTCCGGGGAGAACCGTCCCTCGTAGTAGACATCGCAGCGGGCGGCTCCGAAGCCCTCGGACTCGTCCTCCGGTGACCGGATGATCTCGTGGTAGGCGAAGACGAAGCGGCCCTTCCCGGAGCCGGGGACCGCCTGCCGGGCCACGCCCGAGAGGGCCCCGTCGGCCCCCACCACGAACCGGGCGCCCACCCGCTTGAGGTCCCCGCTCCGGGATCCCCCGTCCCGGTAGACCACCACCGGGGACCCGGTCGCCGCACCCTCCACCGCCTGGAAGTGTCCCTGGATCCGGACGGCGCCTGCCCTCTCCGCCCGGGTCCGGAGCCATTCGTCGAAGGGCCCCCGATCCACCATTCCCACGAAGCCCTCCCCCACCGGGATGTCCACCGTCCGACCCTTGGGGGAGAGGATGCGGGCGGTGTCCACCCGGTTCACCAGGATGCTCTCGGGGACGTCGAACTCCTCCAGGAGCCGGGGGGGGACCGCTCCCCCGCAGGGCTTCACCCGCCCGCCCCGGTCCAGGAACAGGACCGAATGTCCCGCACAGGCCAGGTCGTGGGCCGCGGTAGCCCCGGATGGACCCCCACCCACCACCACTGCGTCGTAGCGATCCATCATCCCACCTCGTCGGGTTCGGGCTCGAGTCCATACTCCTCGACCAGCTTCCATACGTGCTCCGGGACCATCCGCCGGATCCGGCGGGGGCGGTGTCGGCGGAGGAGGAGCACGGTCTCCAGCGCCTTCATCTCCAGGCGGGCCCGGGCGAATTCCAGCCCCCGTGGCCCCACCCGGGGCATGAGCCACCCCACCAGGGGACGGAGCCACCGGGGAGTCCCACGGACGGGAAGTCCTCCGGTGGCCCGCTCCAGGTTGCGGAGGAATCCCTTCACCGGCGCCCGTCGGTTCCCGGCGCTCCCGGGGGCCTCTGCCGCCACCTCGTCGCCGAGGAGGGTCACCAGCTCCTCCCCCCGGGTGTTCCGGACCAGGAGCCACTGCTCCCCCTCCCCTCCCATGTAGCCCACGGTGACGTCGGACAGGACGTTCACGTAGTCGACACAGGTCCGGCAGGTCACGGGGAAGAAGTCGGAGGGGAGCTGGGAGATGGGGAGCTGGAGGAAGGGGATCTCCCGGACCTCCCCGCCCTGGAAGCGCACCTCCACGTGGTAGTCCGCCCGGAACTCCAGGTACTCGATGGTCTCCGGCCGGTCCGAGAGGAGGGAGAGGAAGTGGCGGAAGTTCTCGGTGGTGGTGTTGTCCGAGCAGGGCGTTCCCACCACGTAGAGGGCATCGAGACCCAGTTCCGCCTCCAGGGCCCGGAGGGCGTGGACCTGGCACGGGATGCCGATGACCGCGAGGCGCGTCCACCCCCGTTCCAGCGCCGGCTCCAGGAGGGAGAGGAGGGGGGCATAGCCCATGCGCATCCCGCGGCATTCGGCCATGGCCGACGCCTCCGTCACCAGGACGGGACGGGGGCGCCACCGGTCTTCGGGGTCCGGGGCCATGGTGAGCACCGCGTCCACCGCCCCCGACTCCAGGAGCCGCTCGCCGATACGGGTGGTGATTCCGGTCCACTGGGCGCCGGGGCGGGGGGCCCGAAGGCGGGCCCGGAGCATCCTCCGGAAGGGTCCGAAATGGAGCTCGTCGGGGCGCTCGGGGTCCCGACTCCGCCCGTGGACCTGTCGTTCCAGCTCTTCGTATCGGGGGTGGATGAACTGGCAGGCGCGCCCGCAGCGCCCCGGGTCGCTGGAGCGGGAGATCCCGCAGTCCGTGCAGAGATCCCGGGGTCGGGGAGGGGCCGGCTCCGGGGCCCAGAGGCCCGGGACATGCTCCGATCCGGGAAGGGCCGGAAGGATGGGGAGCGCCATGCCTCGACTCATGCCGGCTCCGAGAGGGCCACGGCCCGGCGGATGGGACCCAACCCACGGGCGGAGCGGGCCGCGGCGGTGGTCAGGACCAGCCCCGCGGCCACCACGAAGAGGACCGCCTCCAGGAGGAAGACCAGGACGTACCCGGCGGCGGGAGAGGCCAGGAAGACCCGGGCGATGTCCGAGAGCGCCGCCCCCAGGAATCCGCCGGCCCCGTAGGCCATGGCCTGGGCGGCGCCCCAGAAGCCCATCCGGAGTCCGGCCCCCCCTGCGGTCCCCCGGATCGTGAGGCCCATCATGGCCCCGATGGCCGCCACGGCGAACACCCCGTTGGCCACGCCCAGGGCGAACACCGACGCCCTCATGGCTTCCACGGAGCCCGAGGCCGGGGTGAGGGCCAGGGCCACCAGGGCCACCGCCGACCCGAGGCAGCCGGCGGCGGACCACCGCTGCAGGGTGCTGAAATGGGCGGCACCCACGGCGCCCAGGAGCATGCCCAGGAGAGCCCCGCCGTGCTGGAGGCCCGCCACCCGGGTGGACTCCCCCGGCGTCATCCCGAAGATGGAGCCGGCGAAGGGCTCCAGGATGATCTCCTGGGCCGAGTACGCCAGCATGGAGACGAAGATGAAGAGGGCGAATCTCCGGGACCGGGGATCGGCCCACAGGGCCTGGAAGGCCTCCCGGAAGGGGACCTGGCTTCCCGGCTCCGCCCCCAGGCCCCGGAGGCTGTTCACCACCACGCCGTCCCTCCGCCCCCACACGGCCACCACGGTGAGGAGGAAGGCCGACCCACAGACTCCGCCGGTGACCGCCATCATCCGGCCGTAGGAGAAGGGGTCCAGGAGGGTCCCGGCCACGCCGGCCGTGAGGATCATCCCGGCGATCATGAGGATCCAGAAGATGGCCGCCGCCGCGGCCATGCGGTGTTCCTCCACCCGCTCCGCGAGGAAGGCCAGGAGGGGAGTGGAGGAAGCGCTGACCCCGGCACCCAGGCCGAAGAAGGCCAGGAGCCCCAGGACGATTCCCCCCGCGGGACTCACGGACATGAGCGCCGTGGCCGCCGCCGCCGAGAACCCGCTCACCGCCACCAGTCCCATCCCCCCGACGATCCAGGTGATCCGGCGGCCCTGCAGGTCCGAGCGGAACCCCATGCGGGGGCGCAGGAGCTGCACCGCGAAGTGGAGGGCCACCAGGGCACCGGGGATGGCGGCGGCGAGCCCCAGCTCCACCACCATGACCCGGTTCAGGGTCGAGGTCATGACCACCATCACCGACCCGATGGCCACCTGCACCAGGGCCAGGCGGGCGATGCTCGACCAGGAGAGGGAGAGGGAGGGGGCGGGGGCGGTCATCCCATCCAGCCTCCCCGGAGGGCGAAGGCCGAGACCATCATCCCCAGGACGAAGAGGGGGACCCCGAACCCGGAGTACCAGAGCGCCCGCTCACGGGGGCTTCCCAGGAACCAGGTCAGCATGGGGACCTGGATGGCCACCAGGAGGGCGACCCCCACCGCATGGCCCGGGCGCCCACCGAACCCCAGGAAGAGGACCACGGCGAACTGGGCCGCCACCATGAACCCGGCGGCCACCCACGCGGCCCGCTCCGCCCCCAGGGCGGCGGGAAGCGACCGGATTCCCATCCGGCGGTCCCCTTCCATGGCCTTGAAGTCGTTCAGCGTCATGATCCCGTGGGCTCCCAGGGAGTAGAGGAGCGCCACCAGGAGCACCGGCCACCCGGGAAGCGCCCCCCCGAGCAGGACCGCAGCCCCGGTGACCCAGGCCAGGCCTTCGTAGGAGATCCCCACCGCCAGGTTGCCGACCCATCCGTTCTGCTTGAGGCGGAGGGGCGGGGCCGAATAGGCCCATGCCAGGCCCAGGGCCACGAGGGTGGCCGTGAATCCCCAGGTCCCCAGGAACCACCCCGCTCCGGCGGACACGACGGTCCAGAGCACCGCCAGGG
>JBJHCB010000056.1:0-10582 GCA_050485805.1 Gemmatimonadota bacterium
CCCCGGGCCGCGTCCAGCGCCCGCATGGCCAACGCCCTCCGCTCCTCGTCCACCACGGGAGTCAGGGCCGTGGGGCACAGGATCCCGTGGAGCGACTCCGGCCGCCCCACGAGGGAGAGCCCCGCGGCGGCCACCGCGGAGTGTCGAAGGAAGTCCCTGCGTCTCATGGCATTCGGGGTTTGGGGGGGGGGAGGACGGTGGGCGGCTTCGGGGTGAGAGGCCGAACCGCCGGGCCGGCCGCCTGTCAGAATCTGAGGGCGCCCCAGGAGGCGTGCAAGGCGCCGGGGGGTCCACGCCGTCAACCCTCCCCCACGCCTTCCCGTTCCTCTCGCAGGCGGTGGTGTGCCCAGCCTGCGCCCACCAGGGCCGCCAGGAGGAGGAACCCCGGCCAGCCCGGCTGCCGAAGGACCCGCTCCCAGAGGGAAGGCCCCCTCGCCTCCGCCTCCCCCAGTCCCCCCCCGGGGGAGCCCAGGGCCGTCCCCGCAAGCCGGAATCCCGGGTCGGCGCCCGGCCCCTCCGGGCCGGTCACCGGGATGGCCAGGAGCACCGGGGAGAGCACTTCCCCGGGCTCCCCGTCCCGGAGGAGGAGGCCGCCGGACCGGGTGGGGACCATGGCGCCCCGGGCCAGGCCTCCCACCCCTTCCCCCGGGGGAACGGGGTGGAGGAGGGGCCCGTCCCCCAGCCCTCCGTCCTCGGTCTCCACGGAGACCTCCACGGGCTGGGGAGGGGGCGACTCCGCCACCCACCGGATGCGGAGGGGGAATCCCGGTCGGGCCTCCCCCACTTCCGCCTCCAGGAGGGGGAGGGGGCCGATGCCGTCGGAGAGCCAGTCCGCCCATCCGCTCCACCATCCCCGGTGCGCCTCCACCTCCCCCCGCTCCAACCGCCATCGCCAGCTTTCGGCGAGGCCCGCCGCCGCCACCCGCCCCCGTCCCAGGCTCCCCAACCGGATCCAGGGGTGGCCCTCCCCCGTGAGGGTCCCCACCCGGAGCTCCAGCTCCGCCGGGGGAAGGGGTGAGAGGGCCGGAGGAAGCTCCCACTCCAGCTCCTGGCCCGAAAGCGTGACCCGCTCCCCCCATCCGGGGGCCAGTCCGGCTCGGGCCAGGAGACCCGTCCCCGCCCCCGCCCCGTCCAGCACCAGGAGGCCGGCGCCCTCCCCCACCATCTCCAGCAGGGCACCCACCGCCGGGGGGGACAGGGGTATCCCGGGAAAGAGGAGGATGAGGTCCCGCTCACCGTACCCCTCCGGGGTTTCGGGCAGCCCCCCATCCCGGCCGCTCCAGACCCCCTGGCCCAGGTGGATCCAGGCCTCCACCTCCTCCCCCGACTCCTCCAGGGCGCGGAGGGCGGGGGCCAGCTCGGGGGCGGGAGGGCCGGAGAGGGCCAGGATGCGGAGGGGATCCCGGGGAAGGGCGTATCCCTCCCACGGCGTCCACGCCCCCCCCGGCCCGGCCCATCCCACCCGCCACCGCTGCCATCCCTCCGTTCCCGGCCGCAGGGCGAGCCCCCCCCGGGCCACCCCGTCGGGTCCGGCCTCCAGGCGGAGGGTGTCCCGGGCTCCCGCGGGGTCTTCCAGGACCACCGTTTCCACCCCGTTCACCCCGGCCCGGAGCTCCACCTCCAGGGAGGAGACCCGTCCCGCCCGGAGACGGAGAGGCGGCGTCAGGGCCAGGGCGGGCGGCGAAAGGGAGGCGGAGAGCCGGGATCCCCCGAGGCGCACCGGCCCCAGGGCGGCGGCCTCCTCCAGCGCGGCCCAGTCCCCTGCCGTGGCGGGAGGGGCTCCTTCCCAGGTCACCCCCGGGGAGGGGACGGGGAGATCCCCCCGCTCCTCCCGGTCCCAGGCCAGGGGGAGGGAGGGAGGGGGAGGGAGGAAGGCACCGGCCAGGAGTCCGGCCAACCCGACCCACCCGGCCCCCCGGAGGAGATCCCCCCGGCGGACCCCGGCGGAGGCCCCGCCCCTGCGACCCCCGGAACCCGTCCCGGCTCCCTCCGGTTCGCCCCTCCCGCCCATCCTCGGCTCTCCCTCCCCTGCCCCCGGGTCCGAACCGGGACTCAGGGCCGGAGGCTGAGGGGAGCGTCCACCACTCCGCCTCGGGTGGAGAGGAGACGCACCGTCCCGTCCACCGCCTGACCGTCGGACACCCGGACCTGGAGGGTCACCGATTTCGTCTCCCCGGCGTCGGTCCTCCCCGCTTCCACCTCGTTCCCCCCCTCCCCGAAGCGGATCCGGGCCCCGTCGCCGCCCCGGGTGAGCTCGGGGTCGAACGCAAGGACCACCCTGTCGGGCTGGACGATGCGGACCAGCTCGGCCTGGCGGAGGGCCGTGGGAATCCCTCCCCGGTTGGTCCAGGTGACGGTGACTTCGTGGGTCACCGCGTCTCCCTCCCGCTCCAGCACCCGGCTCTCCACCGCGTCGATCTCCAGGCGGGGAAGGTGCTGGGCCAGGGCGATGTTGAAGCGGGCCTGCTTCTCCGCCCACTCCAGGAGGAGGTCGGGGGGCGGGTTCTGGAGGAAGAACTTGGGGTGGAACCCCCCCACCTCCACGGTTCCCAACTGGGGGTGGGGGACCTCCACCCAGTCCTTCCACCCGCGCCCGCCGTTCACGTTGTCGTCCCAGTAGAGGCGGTCCCAGTCGTCCATGACGCCATCGTCGTTGAAGTCGGCGAACCGGCCGTTGTTCCAGAGCTCGTCCCCGTACCAGATGGAGCCGTAATACCAGTATCCGTAGTCCGGACCGTGTCCGAATAGGGGCCGTCCGCCGATGAAGTCGTCGTAGACGCTCCCGGCTCCCGGGTACCCCGTGATGCTCATCCCCAGGGTGTCGAAGTAGAAGAAGAGGTCCAGGTCCTCGGGGTACATCCGCTCGTACTGCCCCGAGCTGGAGGGCCCCCGGAGGTGGAAGGGAGCCGAGGTGTCCATGTGGTTCACCACGGAGATGTGGGGGTGGGTGAGGGTCCACATCACCAGCGAGTAGACCTCGGGCTCGGAGAGAGGGTACTCCCCCGCCCCGAGCTGCTCCCACCCCCGCCCCGTCTCCTCCAGGCCGATCATGGGGCGCCAGTTGGCCAGGAAGTTCCGGTGGAGATCCAGGCCGCCCACCCCATCGGACCCGTAGAGTCCGTCCCCCACGTGGTCGATCCCCTCCGTCTCGAGCATCCAGTCCCCCTCCCCCATGGGGACCCGCTCCATGAGGCGACCCGACTCGTCGCGGGGGTCCACGCGGGCATTCCCATTCCCCTCCCCCACCTGCCATCGCATGAGGCGGACCGTCCCGTCGCCGTCCAGGTCCACCGGGGGGTTCGCATCCAACAACCCGTTTCCGTCCTGGTCCACGGGTCGGACGGAGGAGCGGTTCCGCTGGGCCGTGTGGAGGTAGAGGTTCGAGCCGTCGGGGTTGGCCTGGGGGCGGAGGTAGATGGTGCTCGTGTCCAGGAGCTCCGTGATCTCCGGGTCGTTCCCGTAGCTCTCCAGGAGGTGGTTCAGGAGCCAGAACACCGACTCGGAGGGGGTGATCTCGCCGGCGTGCCGGCCCCCGTCGAAATAGGCGGCGGGTTTGTCGGTGTGGGAACCGGTGGCCTTGTTCGTCAGGGTCACCTGGTAGATGGGGCGTCCCTCGAAGCTCCTCCCCACCTCGTAGAGGTCCATGATCTCGGGGTACGCCTCGGCCCACCGGAACATGAAGTGATACATCACGTCAACAGTGTGATAGCACTGGAAGTCAAGGACTTCCGGTGGGTCATAGCAGACCTCGGGGGCCCGGATGCGACGGAACATGGACGGGCCGTCCCGCTCCCCGGCCACCGTGTACCAGGTGGGGTGCCGGTCGGATTCCGGGACGTAGTCGGGGGTCACCGTCCAGTAGCTCGTGGGGGGCGGCATCTTCTGGGCCTTTGCCTCTCCCCCCACGGCCAGGAGGAGCGGGACGAGGACCAGCGATGCCGCCAGCGCCGGGAGGTCGGGAATTCCACGCATGGTGGGGCTCCGGGAACGGGGTGGAGGGGGGGGTCGGCGGGACCCCCTCCAGCATGGGGCGGGACCGCAGGAATGTCCAACCCGGGGAAGCGGCCTCCGGAGGGAGGGATCCCGGTTCACGGGAGGGGCGGGGTGGAAGGGGGCGGCCTGCGGTGGCGGGTGGCCTGCTCGTAGGCGTAGGCCAGCTCGATGAGGCGGGCCTCGGACCAGGCGGCGCCCAGGAAGTGGAGCCCCACCGGGAGCCCCCGTCCCACGTGGCCCATGGGGACGGTGATGGCCGGGAAGCCGGTGGGGGGTGCCATCTGGTAGCTGTTGTTCCCATCGGGGGTGGTGAGGTCCCCGATGAGGCGGGGCGGGTTGTTCCAGGTGGGATGGACCAGGGCATCCAGCCCTTCGGCCTCCAGGACCCCGGCCACCCCCTCCCGGAGGCGCCGGGCATTCTCGTCCGCCGCCCGGCACTCGGCGTTCTCCTCCCGGGAGGCCCCCTCCACCGCCAGGAAGGAGCGGAGGCGCTCGGCGATGGACGGGTGGTAACCGCCCCGGTGGACGATCTCCTGCAGCGTGCGGACCGGAACCGCCTCCCTCCGGTCCCCCAGCCAGGCCTCCAGGTCCCACCGGAAGCTCCGGCACCAGAGCGGGCCCTCGATGGCGTCCAGCTCCGGGATGACCACCGGATCCACCAGGGTCGCCCCGGCCTGCTTCAGGACCTCCAGGGCCTCGTGGAATCGGGCCAGGACCTGGGGGTCCGCCGTGTCCGTGTCCGACAGCTGTCGCACCACCCCGATCCGGGCTCCCTCGAGGCCGTCCTCCCGGAGGTGGGCCAGGTACCCCCCGGGGGGGAGGCGGGCGTCGGCATCGGCGGTGTAGGGGTCCCGGGGATCGGCCCCGGCGATGACCTCCAGGACGCGGACCGCGTCCTCCACCGTCCGGGTCATGGGTCCCCCCACGTCCCGGTCCAGGTAGAGGGGAACGATCCCGCTCCGACTGGTGAGCCCCAGGGTGGACCGGATTCCCACCAGGCCCTGATGGGCCGACGGACCCCGGATGGAGTTCCCCGTGTCCGTCCCCAGCCCCACCACGCCGAAGCTGGCCGCCACCGCGGCGGCCGTCCCTCCGCTGGAGCCGGCCGTGACGCGAACCGGGTCATAGGGATTCCGGGTGTAACCGGGGAGCGCCGAGCCCACCGTCTCCACCGGGGAGAAGGCGAATTCCGCCATGTTCGACTTGGCCAGCAGGATGGCGCCGGCCTCCCGGAGCCGACGGACCTGGAAGGCGTCCTCCGGCGCCGCCCACCCCTCCAGCGAGGCGGACCCGGCCGTGGTGGGGAGGCCGGCCACATCGTAGTTGTCCTTGATGATCACCGGGATCCCATGGAGGGGTCCCACCAGCCCACCGGTCCTCCGGAGATGGTCGTCCAGGGAATCCGCCCGGGCCAGGGCGCCCGGGTGCACCCGTACGATGGCGTTCAGATGGGGACCGTCCCGGTCGTAGGCGTGGACCCGGGCCAGGTGCGCCTCCACCAGGGCCCGCGCGGTGACCCGTCCCTCCGCCATGGCCTGCAGGAGAGTGGCCACGTCCGCCTCCACCACATCGAGCCCGGCCGTGGGGGGGGCGACGGGATCGGTGATGTCCTGGCCGGCCAGCGGACCTCCCCAGGCGAGGAGGCCCGCCGCCAGCAGGAGGGGCGGGGCCAGGAGGTCCCTGGCCCCACGGCCTCCAGGTCGCCCCCTCTCCCCCCCGCGCCTCGGCCCCTTCCTGCCCATTCCCTCCTCCCTTCCGAATTGGGGTGCCCCCGGTCAGCCGGATATTTTGACACCCCGGAGGGAAAACCGATACCGTACCCCAGGCTGTGGCGCCCCCGTGGGCCACCCCCCCCCCGCTCCCCCCATCGCCCGGGAGGCCCCATGTCGTCCATCACCCGCCCCCTCTCCGCCCCCCATCTGACCTTCGATCTCACCGCCGCCATCCGGGAACTCCGGCAGGACGAAGCCTATGCCCGGAGCGGCCGGGTCGGGCGCACCCTCGCCAAGTCCGGCCCCCTCCGGCTCACCCTGGTGGTCCTGGCCCGGGAGGTGGAGGTGGGCACCCACCACGCCGAACAGCCCATGACCCTGCAGCCCCTGGAGGGACGTCTCCGCTACGTGGTGGGGGAGGAGGAGATGGAGATGGGGCCCGGCCAGCTCCTGTTCTTCGGCCCGGGCCACGCCCGGGACATCCGGGCCCTGGAGGACACCGCTCTCCTCCTCACCCTGACCCATGAGGGAGAGACGGACTGAGGTCGGGAAAGGCCGGTCAGCGGGTCAGGGCGTAGAGGAGGATGTTCACCCCGAAGCGGGTGTTGTCCACCGCCAGGAAGCGCTTGTTCACGGCATGGTAGTTCCACTCCGACGAGTAGTCCTTGTTGGAGTAGAGGATGCCGATGCGTCCCCCCACCAGGACGGCGTGGAGCTCGGGGTGGATGAGCCCGTCCCCCCACCCCGAGAGCTCGTGGCTGGTGGTGGGCGGCCCGTCCGGGAAGGAGAAGAAGGACCCGTAGAGCTCGTGGTCGCCGGGAAGGGGGCCCAGGGCGTCCTCTCCGAAGATCCGGGCCAGCTCCGCGGTGGCCGTGCGGTGGAAGGCCCCGTCCACGTCATGGTTGTGGTCATCCATGAAGACGAAGCCCCCCCGCTCCACGAAGGCCCGCAGGTTCCGTGATTCCGCCTCGGAGAAGCGCACGGGGAGGTGCCCGGTGAGGTAGAGGACCGGGAAACGGAAGATCTCCTCGGAGGCCAGGTCCACCACGACCCCCTCCGAAGCCACGGGCACGTCGGTGTACTGCGCCAGGGCGTGGATCAGGTTCTGGGGCACCAGGGGAGCCGAATCCCAGTTCCCGGACTGGTACCGGAGGGTGGCAAAGACGAAGGGGCTGTCCGGGCCCGGTCCGGGTTCCGGCGCCTCCGGGGCCATCGCCTCCCCTCCGGCGAAGGAACCCGCCCACCGGGCGGAGCGTGCGGTCCGGGGATGGGAGGGCCCCGGGGCGGTCCCACGGGCCAGGGGGGGCGCCAGGAGGTCCCGGAGCTCCCGGAGGCGCGCCAGGGACCCCGGCTGGTCCCCCTCCCGGGCGGCATGGGCCCCCTCCACCGCCAGGGCGGCGATCCCCTGGGGGAGGTGGGGATCCCCCAGGAGCTCCAGGGCGAGGAGATGGACCCGGTCCGCCAGGGCAGGATCCCAGCCCCTGGAAAGCTCCCGGGCCAACGCGTCCACCTGGGCGAGGCGATCCCGCTCCGCCGCCGTCTCCTCCCGGTCCCGGGGCGAGCGAGGCGCCGGGGCCGCATCGGAGACATCCCCGCTCCCCCGCACCCCCTCCACATCCACCGGGGGGGCCCGCACCACCCCCCGGGGGAAGACACGCCGGTTCTCCCGGAGCTCCTGCAGGCCCTCCACCGCCCGTTCCTGGTGGGGAATCGAGGCCGTCGGATCCGCCAGGAGGAGAAAGCGCTCCGACTCCCACATCTCGTCGTAGATGGCCAGGAGGGGCCGATTCACGGAGAGGATCGGATCCCCGTCGTGGTCATGGCCCAGCTCCTCCAGCCACCCGAACCCCACGGGCATCTCCCCGCCCGGGAGGAAGGTTCCGATGTCGGTCCCCGCCCCCATCTCCAGCGGGACACCGTGGTCGTGCCCATGATCGTGGTCGTGTCCCGGAGCGTGGGCATGATCAGGGTCATCGGCATGATCAGGGTCATCGGCATGATCGTGGTCCCCGCCATGGCCCCCGTGCCCACCCTCCGGGGCCCCGCCCCCGGAGCCCGTCCCCGCCGAGGGATCGAAGACGAGCGCCACACCGTAACGCGAGACCGGAGGAGACGGAGGTTCCGGGGGGCTTCCCGTGGCGGCGCCCCCTCCCACCCCGCCCGCCTCCCGACCCAGGAGGACCGGCTCCATCCCCCCCGTGGCCCGGGAGTAGATCTGGTCCCCGAGCTGCGCCCGGACCCGGCCCTGCTCCCGGGCGATCCGTCCGGCCTCGGTGGCGAAGGATCCGGCATCCAGCTCCGGAGCCCGCTCCAGGAGCTCCATGGTCATGAGGAGGATCATCCGCTGCGTGAGGACCGGCTCCATCTCCGCCTCCACCGGGAAGCCCAGGAGGGCATCCACCTCCATCTCCTCCCCCTCCCGCGCCACCCTCAGGACGCGGGTGGAGGAGATGCCGGTCCCGGGGCCGGTGACCCCGTTCACGTCCCGGGCCACGGCCCGGATGTGGAGGACGTCCCCGGGACCCAGCCCCAGCTCGTCCAGGCGCAGCACCCGCTCTCCCTCCCAGACCCCGTCTCCCCCCTCCACCGCCTGCCAGCCCCAGTCCCCCTCCCGGAAGTCGAAGGACTCCCCACTTCCCCGGGTGTGGACCCAGTCCAGGTGGAAGGCTTCGAGGCCGTAGGGATCCCGCGCCCGGGCCCGGAGCCTCAGCTCCCCCGAGCCGGTGGCCACCACCAGGTCCCGGGCCGGCTCCAGGAGCTCCACCACCGGCGGGGCGTCCAGGAGGACCCGGAGGGGGACCAGTCGGGCCGCCCCCCCCTCTCCCTCCGGCGTGAGCTCCACCCCCCGGTCCTCGGGCGAGAGCTCCCACTCCACCGCCCAGCCTGCCGCCCGGGGGGTGGAAACGGGGGTCGGGGAGGCCTCCCCCCCGGCCCGGATGACCCGGATCCCCGGGTCCCGACCCCACCCCGCATCCACCCCCTCCAGCCGCAGCCGGCTCCCCGCCACGGCCTCGATCCCCTCCTCCGCGCTGCCCTCCCGGGGGGAGAGGCCGGTGTAGGCGGGAGGCTCGGCCCGCCACCCCACGCCGGCCAGGGAGGGGGGGCCGGGTTCCGTCTTCGGGCCCTCTCCCACCGCCTCCAGCCCCGTTCCCCCCGGCCCGGGTCCCGCGGGGATCCCTACCCCCCACGCCTCCCAGGCGGCCACGGGGCCGCCGGCCACCGCCAGGACGGCCCCGGCCAGGAGGATGGGAAGCCCTGCCACCGCCACCCGCCCACGGGGGGGGACGGAAGGACGCGATGGGGAGGGGCCCCGGGGAGGGCCCGCCGGATCCGGCCTTCCAGCGTGGGGCGGAGGGGGTGGTGGGGCGGGAGGGTGAGGAGGGTCCGGGGGAGATGCTCCAGCTCCGGGACCATCCCCTCGGCCCGGAGGGCCAGGGCGCCCGGGGATGGTGGGCGGACAGCCCGGAGGAGAAGGGGAAGGGCCACCACGAGGAACGCCGCCACCGGCGCCCAGCGCAGGACGGTACGGGCTCCGGGGGAGAGGCCGAGGAGCTGGGAGAGGAGAGCCAGGAGGAGGACGGCCAGGGCCGCCCCCACACCGGCGGCGAGGAGCGCCCCCAGGACGCCCCGGACCCACCAGCGACGGCGAAGCGCCCCGATCCAGTCCTCCAGCTCCCTTCCGCTGCCCTTCGACCTCACCTGCCCACCCTCCTGCTGGATCCGTTCATCTCGCCCACTCCCTCCCCCTGCGCCGCCTCCCGATCCAGGCCATCTCCCCCCCGAGGAGGAGGAGGGCCAGGGCCAGGAGGAAGGGCGTGAGGGGACGGCCGTCCCCCGGCGCCCGGAGGGCGCGCACGGCCACCGCCTCTCCTCCTTCCTCGCTGCCCCGGACCAGGAGCGCCTCCACCGCCCCCGCCAGGGCCAGGGGGGCGGGGTCGGCCCGGGGGCAGGCCCAGAGGAGGAGGCCGTCCAGGAGATCCGGCAGATCCGGTCCCCCGAACGCCCCGGGGGATCCCCCGGGTGCAGCCTCCGGGTCCACCGGGATCCGGATGCGGCAGAGGGGTGGGTCGTCGGTGCCCCCTCCCCCCTCCTCCACCGCGGCGGCGGCCGGCCGGCCCCCGCTCCGGTAGAGAGGTACCACGGTCCCGGGGACGGGGATCCCGGGGGGCGGGGGACCCCACGCCGGATACCGCCGCCCATCGGGGAGGAGGAACCCCTCCACCCCGGGGGGAGTCTCCTCCCCCGGCACGCTGTCGGGACCCCCGCCGTCCTCCGGCTCGCCCCTCCAGAGGGCCTCGTCCTCCTCCAGGGGTCCCACCTCGAGCCGGATCCGGAGCCCCTGGTCGATGGACCCCGGCCCGGGCCCTGTCCCCGCCACGGCCAGGACGGACCACCCGGCGGCGGAGAGGGCGGTGGCCAGGATGGGGGCCACCGCCTCCGGCGCGTCCACCTGCACCTGCACCTCGGGGATCCCGGGGTCCCGCCCCGGTACCCATTCCACAGCCCCGGGCCAGAGGCGCCCCCGGGCGGCCTCCGTCCCGGGGGGCCACGAACCCACCCGGGCCAGGCTCACCACCCCGGCCCGGGCCGAGTCGGCGCTCCCCGCCACCGCCTCCGCCCGAAGGGCCCGGAGGAGGAGGGGGAGGGAGACGGGCACCCGACCCCCTCCCTCGTCCAGGAACCGGAGGAGGGCATCCTCCGAGTCCGGCGTGATGGCCGCGGACCGGGGGGACCCATCGGGCCCCACCCCGTCCACCCGGAGCACCCGGTCCCCGGGCCGCCAGCGTTCCCGGGTCGCCTCCCGAACCGCCTCCCACGCGGCGCCGCTCCGCTCCCCACCGTCCACCGCCAGCAGGGTCTGGGTGCCGGGGGAGGGG
>JBJHCB010000057.1:0-10551 GCA_050485805.1 Gemmatimonadota bacterium
GAGCTCCGGTCCGTGGCCCGGTTCTGCCGGGTCACCTCCGGCGGCCTCCGGGAGTCCCACCCCCACGACGTCACCATCACCCGGGAAGCCCCGAACTACCGCCTCTGAAGGGGTTTGCCCGGGACGGCCGCCGGGTTCCCGAAGAGAATCCGGGGGCTTGCCCGTGGGCGGCGCCCCCGTAGCTTCCTGGGGTTTGCCCGACCCTCCGACCCGGACCCATGGACCTGTCCACCCTCTCCTCCCGGCTCCTCCTGGGGCCGGGACCGTCACCGGTCTCGGACCCGAACCTGTCGGCCCACCCCCGGCCCACCCTGGGCCATCTGGACCCCCAGTTCCTGGCCGTCCTGGACGAGGTGAACGAGGGGCTGCGCCTGGCCTTCGGAACCCGCAACCCCACCACCTTCCCGGTCTCCGGGACCGGGTCCGCCGGGATGGAAGCCAGCATGGTGAACCTGGTGGAGCCCGGGGACACCGTCATCGTCGGGGTCAACGGGGTCTTCGGGGGACGACTCGCCGAGGTGGGACGACGTCTGGGAGCGAAGGTGGTGACGGTGGAGGCGCCGTGGGGCCGGATCATCCCCGAAGGCGAGCTCATCGCGGCGGCCCGGGCCCACCCCGACGCCCGCCTCCTGGCCGTGGTCCACGCCGAGACCTCCACCGGCGCATGGCAGCCCCTCGCCGAGGTGGGGCGCCACCTGGCCGACACCGACACCCTCTTCGTGGTGGACGCGGTCACCTCCCTGGGCGGAATCCCCGTGGAGGTGGATGCCCACGGGGTGGATGTCTGCTACTCGGGGACGCAGAAGTGCCTGGGTGTCCCCCCGGGGCTTTCGCCCATCACCTTCTCGGCCCGGGCCCTGGATCGGGTGCGGAACCGCAGCACCCCCTGTTCCAGCTGGTACCTGGACGTGGCCCTCATCGCCGGGTATCTGGGATCGGAGCGCCGCTACCACCACACCGCCCCCATCAACCTCATCTACGCCCTCCACGAGGCCCTCGCGGAACTCCGGGAGGAGGGGCTCGAGGCCCGGTTCCGCCGCCACCTGGAGGTGGGACGACGGCTCCAGCGGGAGTTGGAGGCACGGGGATTCACGTCCTTCACCGAACGGGAGCATCGATTGCCACAGCTCACTGCAGTCCACCTTCCCAATGGTCTGGAGGAGGGCCCGTCACGCCGTCGGTTGCTCGAGGACTTCGGGTTGGAGGTGGGAGGCGGCCTGGGGCCCGCCGCCGGAAAGATCTGGCGGATCGGGCTCATGGGGCACGGGGCCAGGGAGACTTCGGTGGATCGCCTCCTGGAGGCCGTGGACGTGCTGGTGGGGGTGCCGGCGTGACGGGGGTGTCCCGGGGGCGGGGAGGCTCCGCCCTGGCCCTGGCCCTCCTCCTGGGTCTGGGGGCCTGTCAGCCGGTGGGATGGGAAGGCCCGGGCACTCCGAGCCCCCAGGACCTCCCCCCCGTGGTTCGCCAGCCCGCGGTTCCGGAGCTGGACGAAGGGCGGCCGGGACCCACGCGGGTCCTGCCCAGGGCCCCCCTGGAGTGGGACGAGGTGGACCCCATCCTCCACTCGGTGGTGGCCCGGGATGAACGGCTCCTGGAACGGGTGGACCACTGGATCCACTTCTGGACCACCCGGGGGTCGGGCCACTTCTCCCGGTACCTGGAACGGATGCAGGTCTACCACGGCGTGGTGGACCGCGAGCTCACGGAGCGGGGGCTCCCCGCCTCCCTCCGGTACCTGCCCGTGGTGGAGAGCGGGTACCACCACTCCATCGTGAGCCGAGCGGGGGCCACCGGGCTCTGGCAGATCATGACCCCCACCGCCCGGGGCCTGGGGCTCTCGGTGACCCCCCTGGTGGACGATCGCCGGGACCCCCTCCTGGCCACCCGTGCGGCCCTGGACTACCTCCAGGAGCTCCACGGGACCTTCGACTCCTGGTTCCTGGCGCTGGCGGCCTACAATGCCGGCCCGGGTCGGGTGGCGGGGATCCTCTCCCGCCATGCCCCCGCCGGGGATCTGCCCGGGGACGAGGTCTACCTCCGGCTCCGGTCCCACTTCCCCGCCGAGACCCGGGAGTTCGTTCCCCGGTTCTTCGCCGCGGCGGCCATCGCCTCGAACCCGGAGGCCTTCGGATTCACGGTGCCCCCGGGGATCCCTGCGCTGGCGTTCGACGAGGTCCTGGTGCCGGACGCCACCTCCCTGGACATCGTGGCGTTGGCCGCGGGAGTGGAGGAGGGGGACATCCGGAACCTCAACCCCCACTTCCTGCGGGGGTTCACCCCTCCCGGCGAGGCCCGGACGGTGCGGGTGCCCCCGGGACACCGGGAGCTCTTCGAGGTGAACTTCGCCCTCATCCCGCCGGAGGAGCGGATCTCCTTCCTGGAGCACGTGGTGGCCCGGGGTGAGACGCTGGGCCGGATCGCGGGGCAGTATGGAGTCCCCCTCGGGGAGCTGAATTCGGCCAACGGAAACGTGGATCCCCGCCGGCTCCAGATCGGTCAGCGCCTGGTCATCCCGGTGGCCGGCCGACGCCCGGCGGCTGCGGATCGGATGGTCACCGCCGAACGTCTGGCGGCGAGGGAGAGTCAGGTCACCACCGACCTGTCGGAGTGGGACGACGGGGACGTCCTGCATCTGGATGGGGAGTCCGGCAGCGCCCCTCCCCCTCCGACCCGCGAGCCCGCCCGGGCCGAGGTGGAGGACACGAACGGGGCCGAGTCGGCGGCCCCGGCGGCCCGGCATCACCGGGTGCGGTCGGGGGACACCCTGTGGGAGCTGGCCCGCACCTACGGGGTCTCGGTGGACGATCTCCGCCGCTGGAACGGCCTTCCGGCCCGCGCCGTCCTCCGCCCCGGCCAGGAGCTGGCCGTGGGAGCGGGGGCGGCCACCCATCGGGTGGTGCGGGGGGATACCTGGGGCGGACTCGCCGGGCGCTACGGGACCACGGCGGCCGCGTTGGCCCGGGCCAACGGCCGGTCCACCCAGTCCCTGATCCGCGTGGGCGAGGTCCTGGTCATCCCCTGAGGGAGCGGTTCAGGTCCAGGAGGAGACCGGCCAGGAGGAGCTGGGGATTCACGTTCCCCGCGGCCTGCCTCCTCGCCTCCTCCACCCGCGTGAGGGCACGGGCCGGACCCACGGGGTGGATCCCCTCCGACGTCTTCCGGAGCCAGCTCCGGGCGTCCTGGTTCAGGATCTCCTCCTCGGCGCCCACGGCGGCGGCGCTCAGGTCCCGCAGCCACCCCTCCACGAATCCCAGCACCTCGAGGAGTCCTCGGCCCCCGGCCGGCGGATAGCCCAGGGCCCGGGCATACCGGTCCCCATTTCCCGGGGAGAGGGCACTCCGGACCAGGTGGAAGGCCTCCTTCCGGATCCGCTCCAGGGGCCCGTCCTCTCCCCCTTCGGGAAGGAAGCCGAGGGCCCGTCCCACCGAGCCCCCGGAGAGCCGGGCCGCCCGCTCCGCTCCCTCCGGGTCCGCGTCTCCCTCCCGGATCAGGAACTCCGTCACCGAACCCAGGGGGAGGGCCGGGAGATGCAGCGCGGAGGCCCGGGACCGGATGGTGGGAAGAAGACGCCCCGGCTCACTGGAGGTGAGGATGAAGTGGGTCCCGGGGAGGGGTTCCTCCAGCGTCTTCAGGAGGGCGTTGGCGGCCTCCTGGGCCGATTCCTGGGCCACCAGCTCCTCGGCGTCCGCAATGAGGAAGAGCTGGCGTGGACCCGTCCCCGCCGAGGACCGCGCCCGTCGGTTCAGGTTCCGGATGGTCCCCAGGTGGAGGCCCGTCACCTCCTCGGACCAGGTGGACCTCAGGGGGCGCTCCCGGGCCTCCTGGATCCGCTCGGCCCTCAGCTCCTCCAGCGCATCCCCCTCCCGCTCCGGCGTGCCTCGCTTCTTCGGCCGGGGCAGGGGCATGTACCAATGGAGGTCCGGGTGCTCCAGGCGGAGGGCCAGGCCGCACTCCCGGCAGCTCCCGCAGGGCCCCTCCAGGGTCGGGGAGCGGCACACCAGGAGCTGGCCGATCCAGTGGGCGAACCGCTGTTTCCCCACCCCGGGGGGACCATGGAGGAGGAGTACGGGGGGAAGACGGCCCCGATGCCAGGCCCGGGCCACCGCCTCCAGCGCGGAGCGGTGCCCTTCCAGGGGTGGAAGGGTCACGGGGCCCCCGGCCCGGTCATCAGGGTGCCCTCAGGCGCAACCACTCCAGGGGGTCCATGGCCTGAGGCGGCCCCCCGCCCACCGGAGCCCGGACCTGGAACTCCAGGTGGGGCCCCTCCGGCGTGCTGGCGCCGCCCACCGTCCCCACCACCTGCCCGGCGGCCACCCGGCGCCCCTCCACCACCCCCACCTCCTGGAGGTAGAGGTAGAGGGTGTAGAATCCGTCGCCGTGGCTCAGGATCACGGAAGGGCCGTATCCCTCGAAGGGACCCGCCATGGCCACCGTTCCCTCACGGACCGCACGCACCGGGGTCCCGGGGGCGGCCCGGATCCCGATGCCGTTCCAGCGGAGGACCGTCCCATTGGGGCGGCGCTCGGGTCCGAAGCGATAGAGGAGCTCTCCTTCCACCGGCCAGTCCAGGCGCCCCATGTCCTCCACCGCCAGGGTGGGAGCCGCCGCCGCCCCTCCCGGCCCCGCCGCCGCCGCCCGGCGGCGCTCCTCCTCCACCCGCCGCCGCTCCAGCTCCGCCACCAGACCGGTGAGCCGGCTCTCGTCGGCGGCCAGTTGGTCCATGCGGCTCATGGTCTGGCGCTCCCGGCTCCGGAACTGGGTGAGGGTCTCCTGGTGGGTCCGCTCCACTTGGCGGAGCTCGGCCAACTCCTCGAGCTGCTGCTGGCGCAGCCGGCTCATCTCCGCCAGGCCCTCCTGGAGGTCCCGACTCTGGAAGCCCAACGCCTCCTCCAGGCTGCGGACCTGCTGGAGGAGCGAGCGGTCATGGTCCGCCATCATCTGGAGATACCGATACCGGTTGAGCAGATCGGTGAAGGAGTCGGCGCCCAGGAGCACCTGGGCGGTGTGGAGCGGTCCCCGCTTGTAGACGTTCCGGAGCCGGAGGTTCAGGAGCGCCTGGCGTTCGCGGTACACCTCCCGGGTGCGGAGGAGGTCGGCCGAGGTGGTCTGGGCCCGCTCCGAGACCGCATCCACCTGGAAGTCGATCTCCGCCAGGACGGAGCGGGAGGCGGAGAGCTGGCGCTCGATGTTGCGGAGCTGCCCCGACACGTCCTGGACCCGGGTCCGGAGGGCCGTCATCTCCCTCTGGAGGCGGGCCCGCTCCTCCCGGATCTCCTCCAGGCGGCGCTGACTGTCCTGGATCTCCCGCCGGAGATCGTCGGGCTGCTGCGCGGCCCCCTGGCTACCCGGCCCGGGGGCGGCGGGAAGGAGGAGGATCGCCGCCGCCACCAGGAGGCCGGCGCGGAACCCGGTTCCGAAGGGGAGCCCGCCGCGGGCCGGTCTGCGGCGTCCGGGGGACGGGGGCGGAGGAAGGTCGAGCTGGGGCATACAGACTCCTAGATCTCCCTGAGATGGCGGCGGACCGCCAGGGCGGAGGCCAGGAGACCGAAGACCACCCCGGCGCCCACCCCCGCCACCATCCAGGAGAGGGGGATCCAATCCAGTCGGAAGATAAGGCGGGACACCGCCAGGTAGGAACCGTAGGTGAGGCCTACGGCCAGGAGGCCGCCGAAGACCCCGGTCAGGGCTCCCTCCAGGAGGAAGGGGCGCTGGATGAACCCGTGCGTGGCACCCACCAGGCGCATGACGTAGATCTCCTCGCGTCGGGCGAAGAGGGCGATGCGGATGGCGGTCCCGATGATGAGGGCGGCCACCACCGCGAAGGCTGTGCCCAGCACCCCGGTGGTGATGGCGCCGATGCGCTGGAGCAGGAAGAGCCGGTCCACCCAGTCCCGTCCGTACCGCACGTCCTCCACGAAGGGGTAGAGGCCGGCCAGGTCCGCCACCCGGGCCACCGCCTCGGGGGTCCGGAAGCCCACCTCCAGCTCCAGCTCCAGGGAGGCGGGGAGGGGATTCACCTCCAGCTCCAGGAAGAGGTCCTCGAACTCCGGAAGGTCCTGGCGGGCGGTGGCCAGGGCCTCCTCCTTGGAGATGTACCGGACGTTGCGCACCTCGGGCATCCGGAGGAGCTCCTCCTGCGCCAGGGAGAGCTCGTCGGGGCGGACGTCGTCGCGGACGTAGGCCACCACCTCCACCCGCTCCTCGATCCGGCTCAGGGCCTGCTGGAGATTCCAGGTGGCCACGCCGAAGAGGCCCACGACGAAGAGGGCCAGGGCCACCATGGCGGCGGAGAGGGCGGTGAGGAGGGGAGCCCGGCGGATGGCGGCCCAGGCCTCTCGGATCGCGTACACCGTCAGCCCTCCTTCCCGGACCTTCCGGCCTTCCCGGACCTTACGGACTTCCCGGACCTTACGGACTTCCTCGCCTCCCGGACCTCGGGCTCGGCCGTGGCGGAGTCGAACACCAGGCGGCCCTCCGAGAGCTCCAGGAGCCGGATGTCGGGGTAGGCCCGCACCAGCTCCAGGTCGTGGGTGGCCATGAGGACGGCCATGCCGGTGGCGTTCAGCTCCCGGAAGAGGTCCAGGATCCCCCGGGACGCCCGTTCATCCAGGTTCCCGGTGGGCTCGTCGGCCAGCAGGACCAGGGGCTCGTTGGCCAGGGCCCGGGCGATGGCCACCCGCTGCCGCTCCCCGCCGGAGAGCTCCTCCACCCGGGCCCCGGACTTGGCGGAAAGCCCCACCTGGGCCAGGAGCCGGTCCGCCCGGGGCTGGATGCTGCTCCTCGGGGCACCCGTCACCTCCAGGGCGAACTCCACGTTCTCCCGGGCCGTCCGGGCGGGGAGAAGGCGGAAGTCCTGGAAGACCATCCCCACCCGGCGTCGGAGCTTCCAGACCTCCCGCTGGGAGGTCTGGGCGGAGGAGAACCCGCTCACCAGGACCTCTCCCCGGGTGGGCCGGTCGGCCATGTGGATGAGGCGCAGGGTGGTGGACTTCCCCGACCCCGAGTGTCCCGTCAGGAAGGCGAACTCCCCCTTGGCGATCTGGAAGGAGATCTCGTCCAGCGCCCGCCCTCGCCGGGGATATTCCTTCGTCACGCCGGAGAGCTGGATCACGGGGGGAAGGGCGCCGGGGGAACGGGGGCAGGACGGGGGAGGACCCGGGAGTTCCGGGGGCCCCGGGGTGGAATCTACCGGTGCCCCAAGGGGGGTGTCAAAGCTCTGGCGCCATATGTTTCCCTCCCAGCCTGGAGGCCAGACGGAGGGCTTCCAGGGTGGACGAGGCATCGGCCCGCCCCGTCCCGGCCAGGTCGAACGCCGTCCCGTGGTCCGGCGAGGTCCGGGGAAAGGGAAGCCCGAGGGTCACGTTCACCCCTTGCCCGAAGGAGAGGGTCTTGAAGACCGCCATCCCCACGTCGTGGTAGGGGACCACCACGGCATCCGCCCGTCCCTCCACCTGGCGGAGGAAGACGGTGTCGGCGGGGAGGGGGCCCTCCACCTCCACCCCCCGCTCCCGGAGTCGGTCCACGGCCGGGGCCAGGATCCTGGCCTCCTCGTCCCCGAAGAGCCCCCCGTCGGAGGCGTGGGGATTCAGGCCGCACAGGGCGATGCGGGGGGTAGGGAGTCCCCACCCCTCCCGCAGGGACCGGTCCAGGAGCTCCACCTGGTCCACCACCAGCTCCGTGGTGAGGAGGGCCGGGACGCCCCTGAGGGGCAGATGGGTCGTGGCCAGAAGGATGCGGAGGGGCCCGCCCCACCGGCTCCGCTCCGAGGCCATGAGCATGCCGGTCCGGGGGGCGGCGGTGAGGGCCTGGAGGAGCTCGGTCTGGCCCGGGTAGCGCGCTCCCGCCGCGTGGAGGGACGGCTTGTGCACCGGCCCGGTGACCAGGGCGTCCGCTTCCCCTTCCAGGCAGAGCGCCACCCCCCTGCGGATCGCTTCCAGGGAGGCCTTCCCGGCCTCCAGATCGGACCACCGGGCCCCGGCTTCCGGCGCCGTCTCCTCCACCTCCAGCGGGTAGCCCGCCGGGAGGGTGGCGGTGGCTCCGAGGACCCGGAGCCGGACGGCGGGTGCCTCCCGGAGGAAGTCCGCCGCGGCCCGGGCCACCACCTCGGGGCCGATCCCCCGGGGGTCCCCCAGGGTGACGGCCAGGCGGAGGGGTCGAGGGGTCAGCGTCGGACCTGGACGAAGGTCCGGTCCCGGAGGTCCCGGATGAGGCGCTCCTCGAACTTCTCGCCCCGGATCCGCTCCCGGATCTGGGAGCGGAGATCGTCCAGGGTGAACTCCCCTTCGTCCCGCACGTCCAGCACCTGGATCACCGCGAATCCGGGGTTCCCCTGGGCGGGGAATTCCACGGGCCCCACCACGTCTCCCGCCTGCACGGTCCGGAGCACCTGGGCGTAGCCGGAGGGGAGCTGTCCCAACTGGTCCTGGGGGATCTCCAGGGGATCCGGGACCCCCATGTCCTGCCCCTCGTCGGCGAAGCGCGAGATGGGGGCGCCTGCCTCCACCTCGGCCCGGATCTCCTCGGCCCGGGCCTGGGCACGGGCCACATCACCCTCGTTGACCTCCGCTCCCACCAGGATGTGATGGATCCTCCGCTCGGCCCCCCGGACCCGCTCCACCCGGATGATGTGGGCGCCGAACATGGTCTCCACCGGCCCCACGATCATGCCCTCCCGGACCCCGAAGGCGGCGTCCTCGAACTCCTGCACCAGCCCCGCTCCCCGCCGGTACCACCCCAGGTCCCCCCCCGCCTGGCGGGAGCCGGGGTCGTCGGAGAAGCGGCGGGCCAGGTCGGAGAAGCTCTCTCCGCCCCGGATGAGCTCGAGGAGGCGCTCCGCCTCATCCCGGGCCACGGCCTTGGCCGAGTCCGAGGGCTGGGGAAGGAGGACGACCTGTCGGAAGGAGAGGGTGGCGGGCCGACGGCCCAGTCGCTCCCGCTCCCGCTGGAAGTACGACTCCACCTCCGCCTCCTCCACCGGGATGAGGCGGGCCTCCTGCCGGCGCATCTGGATGTAGCTCTGGAGGAGGAGGGAACGACGGATCTCCTCCCGGAGACCGGCGCGGTAGGAGGACAGGGACTGCCCCTGGGCCTCCAGCGCCTCCCGGAGGGCCGCCTCGGTCCCGAAGCGCTCGACCTGGTCCTCCCAGGCGTCCCGGAGGGTTTCCTCCACCCGACTGTCGGGGATGGTGATGGTGGTGTCCCGGGCGGCGGCCTGCAGGAGGAGCTGCTGGTTCACCAGGTCCTCCAGGATCTCCCCCTCCACCGCGGACAGCTCCGTGGGGTCCGACGGAACGGGCATCCCGGCCGCCTGCATCCGGAGGAGCTGCTCGGTGATCTCGCTCACCAGGATGATGGAATCACCCACCACCGCCGCCACCCGGTCCACGGTCTGGCTCTGGCTGGTGGGGGCGAGGACCGGGACCTCCTGTGCGAGGGCGGGACCGGCCAGGACGGCGAGGAGGGCGAAGGAGGAGAGGAATCGCATGACAGGCGTGTCTCGTCGGGTCCGGGGTTCCGATCCCCCGACCGGAGCCGGGGCGATGGGTGGGCGATGGAGGCCCAGGGGGCCTCGTCGCAGGGCCCCTCCACGGGGCCGGGTGTTCGTAAACCGGGGCCGGCAGGACGGTTCCTGCCGGCCCCGGGGAAGGGAGGGCGGGAGGGGGCTCAGCTTCCCTCGGGCTCCCCGGGCGGCGCCTCCTCCGAGAGGAGCTCCTCGGGCACGATGCCGGGCTCGGGGGCGGCCTCCGGGGCATCGGCGGCGCGAAGGGCCGTGATGCGGTCCGCCACCCGGTCCATGGCCGGCGGGTTCACCCGGGCTCCGTAGTGCTCCCGCAGGGGCAGGGAGAGGCTCCCCAGGGGGAAGACGTCCTGCTCCCCCCGTACGATCCGGAACATCACCTCGTCCACCCGGCGCTCCACCGCCTGGTTCAGCGACTCTCCCTCTTCCGGGGTGATGTCCGCCAGGCCCAGCAGGGTGGCCATGTTTCGGTACTGCTCCCGGATCTCGCTCCGGATCTCCTCCGCCTCCTCCGCCTCCAGCGCGATCCCCTGGCGTCGGGCCTCGCCCACCAGGAGCTCCCCCCGGGTCAGGTTCCGGAGCAGCCCCTCCAGCTGGTCGTCGGAGGCCATCTCGATCTGCATCCGGAGTTGTTCCGGCTGGTTCAGGAGGAACTCCCGGTATTCCCGGGCGGTGTAGCTCCCCCCCTGGTATCGGGTGAGGGCCTGGTTGGCCTCCCGGCCCGAGAGGGGCGCGTCGGCGTCTGCGGCCAGCTCCCGGGCCCGGTCCAGTCCGCCGTCGGCCACCTGGACGTTGGCGGGCTCCTCCACTCCCGCCACGAAGATGGACTCGGCCTGGCTCGTCCGCTGCAGCTGGAGCTGGGTGCGGAGCTGCTCCCGGATCTCGTCCACCGGAGGAAACTCCCGTTCTTCCGCCCGGATGACGTGGAGGCCGAACTGGCTCTCCACCACGTCGCTCACCTCTCCCGGCTCCAGGGCGAAGGCCGCCTCCTCGAAGGGGGGCACCATGGAGCCCCGGGGGAAGAAGCCCAGGTC
>JBJHCB010000058.1:0-10466 GCA_050485805.1 Gemmatimonadota bacterium
GGACCTCCCACTCCACCGGATGGTCCGCCCAGATCCCCCGTTTCACCTCTTCCTCCACCCGATCCAGCTCCTGGGGGGTGAGGGGGGCGGGATGGGAGAAGTCGAAACGGAGACGGTCCGGCGCCACCAGGGATCCCCGCTGTGTCACGTGCGCCCCCAGGACCTTCCGGAGGGCGGCGTGGAGGAGGTGGGTGGCGGTGTGGTTCCGCTCGGTGTCGTGCCGGCTCCAGCGATCCACCTCGGCCCGGGCCCGGGGGAGGGGCTCCCCCGCGCCTGCGCCGGAGAGATCCGGGCCCGGATCGGCCTTGCCGTTCCCCACCTCGGGCAGGGTCCCCGAGAGGCGGCCGAACACCACGTTCCGACCCTCCACCCGATGCACCTCCTCCACCTCCACGGCCCAGCCGTCCCCTTCCACCCGGCCCCGGTCCGCCACCTGTCCCCCGGCCTCCGCGTAGAAGGGGTTCCGACCCAGAAGGAGACCCACCCGGTCCCCCTCCCGGCGGAAGCCCAGGAGACGGGTCTCCACCGAGCGCCGGCTCCATCCCACCCACTCCTGCCGGGGATCCTCCTCCCACAGGACCCAGTCCTCGAGGGAGCCCTGGTGGGCAGACGCCGACCCGGCCGCCGCCCGGTCCGCCCGGCTCCGGGCGCGCTGCTCCGCGAGCCTCTGCTCGAATCCCTCCACGTCCACCTCGTACCCCCGCTCCCGGGCCATGAGCTGGGTGAGATCGAGGGGAAAGCCGAAGGTGTCGTAGAGGCGGAAGGCCTCCTCCCCCGGGATGACCGCGCGGCTCTCCTTCCCCGGGGCCTCCCCCCCCGGGGCCTCCTCCTGCGGCGCCCCTTCCCGGGGCGTGATCAGGTCGAAGCGGGCCATCCCTCCCTCGATGGTGGCCAGGAAGCGCTCCTCCTCCTGGCGCGTCAGGGTGAGGATGTGGTCCTGACGTTCCCGCAGCTCCGGGTACACCTCCCCCAGGGTGGCGATCACCTCCTCCACCACCGCCACGAGGGTCGGCTCCCGGCGCTCCAGGAGCCAGGCGAAGCGCACGCCCCGGCGGAGGATCCTCCGGAGCACGTATCCCCGACCCTCGTTGGAGGGGAAGACGCCGTCGGCCAGGAGGAAGGCCACGGCCCGGGCATGGTCCGCCAGCACCCGGTAGGCCATTCCTTCCCGGCCTTCGGCGCGGTAGGGCTTCCCCACCACGGCCTCGGCCCGCTTCACCAGGGGGAGGAAGAGGTCGGTGTGGTAGTTGGAGTCCACCCCCTGGAGGACGGCCGCCAGCCGCTCCAGCCCCGCGCCGGTGTCGATGGAGGGGGCCGGCAGGGGATGGAGCACCCCCTCCTCGTCCCGGTTGTACTGCATGAAGACCAGGTTCCAGAGCTCCATGAAGATCCCGGCCTCCCCCAGCCGCTCGAACTCCTCCTGGGTGGGAATGGGCCGTCCGCCGTCGGGCCGGAGGTCGTAGTGGAGCTCGGAGCAGGGTCCACAGGGGCCCGTGTCCGCCATCTGCCAGAAGTTGTCCCGGTCCCCCAGGCGGAAGATCCGGTTCGCATCCACCCCCGCCACCTCCCGCCAGAGGGCGAAGGCCTCGTCGTCGGTGTGATGGATGGTGACGTAGAGCCGATCCCCGTCGAGCCCCAGCTCCCGGGTCAGGAACTCCCAGGCGAAGTGGATGGCGTCGCGCTTGAAGTAGTCCCCGAACGAGAAGTTGCCCAGCATCTCGAAGAAGGTGTGGTGCCGGGCCGTCCGCCCCACCTCCTCCAGGTCGTTGTGCTTCCCCCCCGCGCGCACGCACTTCTGCGAGGTGACGGCGCGGCGGTAGGGCACCTCCTCCTGGCCGAGGAAGACCTGCTTGAACTGCACCATCCCCGCATTGGTGAAGAGGAGGGTGGGGTCGTCGGCGGGAACCAGGGAGGAGCTGGAACGGAGCTCGTGCCCCCGGAGCTGGAAGTAGTCCAGGAATCGACGGCGGATCTCGGAGGCCTTCATGGGCAAGCTGGGAACGGCCGGCGCCGGCCGGCGGCGACGGGAATACCCGTCACGCCGGTCCGGGGATGGCGACGGAAGAGGAACCGAGGGCGGACCCGGTGGATCCCCCGAACATAATCACGCGATCCTCCCCGCCTCAACGGAGGCCGCCGTCACTCCTCCGGCACCTCCACGTCCACTTCCTCGTCTCCCGACCCCACCGCGCCGGGAATCTCGAGGGCGGATCGGATCCGGGCGTCGATCTCCTCCCGGATGTCCGGGTTCTCCAGGAGGAACTGCCGGGCGTTCTCCTTCCCCTGCCCCAGACGGAGGTCGCCGTAGGAGTACCAGGCCCCCGATTTCTGGATGATGTCCATCTCCGAGCCCAGATCCACCAGGAGGGCCGTATGGGAGATCCCCTCGTTGTACATGATGTCGAACTCCGCCTGCTTGAAGGGCGGCGCGCACTTGTTCTTCACCACCTTCACCCGGGTCCGGTTCCCCACCATGTCCTGACCGTCCTTGATGGCTCCGATGCGCCGGATGTCCATGCGGAGGGAGGCGTAGAACTTGAGGGCGCGTCCCCCGGAGGTGGTCTCGGGACTCCCGAACATGACCCCCACCTTCTCCCGGATCTGGTTCGTGAAGATCACCGAGGTGTGGGAGCGGTTCACGGCCCCGGTGAGCTTCCGGAGGGCCTGGCTCATGAGCCGGGCCTGGAGCCCCACATGGCTGTCCCCCATCTCCCCCTCGATCTCGGCCCGGGGGACCAGGGCCGCCACCGAGTCGATGACCACCACGTCCACGGCATTGGACCGGATGAGGACCTCGGCGATCTCCAGGGCCTGCTCCCCGGTGTCGGGCTGGGCCACCAGCAGGTTGTCCACGTCCACCCCCAGCTTGCGGGCGTACTGGATGTCCAGGGCATGCTCCGCATCGATGAAGGCCGCCACACCGCCGGTCTTCTGGGCGTTGGCGATGACATGGAGACAGAGGGTCGTCTTCCCGGAGGATTCGGGCCCATAGATCTCCGAGATCCGCCCCCGGGGAACCCCCCCCACCCCGATGGCCGCATCCAGGTTCACCGCTCCGGTGGGGATGGCTTCGATGCGCACCCGGGCCCCGTCCACTCCCATGCGCATGATGGCCCCCTTTCCATGGGAGCGCTCGATCTGGTTCAGCGCCGTGGCCAGGTCCTTCTTCTTCTGATCGCTGAGTTCTGCGGTGGCCATCACACCTCGCTTTGCAGGGCCGGAGGGGGCCCGGTCGGATGGGGGTTCTCGACTGCCGTTCGAAGCTACGCACCCCGAAGAGAAAGCGAAAGGGGTGCCAGGCGGGGATGGGCCGTCCCCTCCCGCCGGTCCCCGGTTCCCGGTTCCCGGTGCCCGAGGGAGAGGGTCCCCACGGGGATCGGGGGTCGGGGGTCGGCGGACGGGAGGGCGGATTCCCCAGGGGGGAAGGTAGGGGGCGGGCCGGGTCGGCGGAATGGCCGCATGGGCCTGGGGAACTCCCCCGCCCCCTCCGGCGTTCCATCCGTCGGCGGGGTGTGCCGGGATCCCCCCTCGGGGGGCCGACGGCCCTGCACCCGGGGCCCCGACCCCCCGCACGACCTCCGCATCCCCTCCCACCCTACCCTGGAACCGATGCCCCCCACCTCCCCTCCCCGGCGCCGATCCGGTCTCCTCCGGGGGGCCGGAGCCCTCGCCGCGCTGGCCCTCCTCCTCCCCACCTCCCTCCCTGCGGTGGCTCCCGGGGGGATGCCCCTGGCCGCCCCCGGGGCGCAGGCGCTGCCGGATCACGACGCCTTCAGCCGCGTCCTGGAGCGCGTGGTGCACGGTTCGCGGGTGGACTACGCCCTCCTGCAGGCGGAGCGGGAGGGGCTCGATGCCTACGTGGCCGCCCTCGGCCGGACGGACCCGGCGGTGCTGGACGCGGCTTCCCGGGAGGAGCAGCTGGCCTTCTGGATCAACGCCTACAATGCCTGCATGCTCCGTCTCGTGGTGGACCACTACCCCATCGAGGCGGGAGGAGTGGGACTCTTCGGTGCCGTGCGGAATCGGGTGGCGGGGTACCCGGACAACTCGGTGTGGCAGATCCGGGACGTCTTCAGCCGAGCCCACTGCCCCGTGGCCGGGGCCGATCGTTCCCAGGATGAGATCGAGCACGAGATCATCCGCCCCCGCTTCCAGGAGCCCCGGATCCACTTCGCGGTGAACTGCGCGGCGGTGAGCTGTCCCCGCCTCTGGCCCGAGGCCTACACCGCCGAGGCCCTGGAAGACCAACTGGACCGGGCGGTGCGGGCCCTCATCCGCAGTCCGGAGCACTTCCGCCTGGAGGGCTCGGCGCCCGCCACCCTCACGGTGAACAAGGTCCTGGACTGGTATTCCATGGACTTCGACGGTGCGGACGGGCTCCGGACCTTCTTCGGGGACTACCTGCAGGGCTCGGCCCGCACCCGGGTCCTGGCCGCCGACACCCGCGTGCGCTTCTTCGAGTACGACTGGACCCTGAACGACCTCCGCCGGTGACCTGGGAGGCCGTACCCGGCGAGGACGGAGGCGGCGGCCCTGCCGGCCCTCCCCTCCTGGGAGTGGTCATCCCCACCCTGGACGAGGGCGCCTTCCTTCCGGCGCTCCTGGAGGATCTCTCCCTCCTCCCCTTCCCCCATCGCGTGGTGGTGGCGGACGGGGGATCCGTGGACGACACCCGGGGGGCGGCCCGGGCCGGAGGTGCCCGGGTGGTGGAAGCCCCCAGGGGTCGGGCCCGGCAGATGAATGCGGGGGCCGCCGTCGTCGCCGGGCCCTGGCTCCTCTTCCTCCACGCCGACAGCCGCATGCCCCCCGGCACCCGCGAGGCCCTGACCCGGTGGCTCCAGGCCCCGCCCCCGGCCCGATCGGGGCACTTCCGCTTCCGCCTCGAGGCGGGGACCCCGGGCCGTGGGGTCATCGAGGGGGGGCAGCGCCTCCGGGAGCGCCTGACGGGACTCGCCTACGGGGACCAGGGCCTCCTGGTGGCCCGGGACCGGTTCCAGGCCCTGGGGGGCTTCCCGGACCTCCCCCTCATGGAGGACGTGGAGATGGTGCGGCGGCTCCGGCGGAGCGGCGGCCTGGACCCCATCCCCGCCCCCCTGGTCACCTCCGGGCGCCGCTACCGGGAGGAGGGGTGGCTCCGGGCCATGGCGCGGAACGGGAGCCTCCTCCTCCTCCACGGAGTGGGGGTTCCGGCGGAACGTCTGGCCCGCCGCTACCCCCCCCGGCGATCCGCCCCGATCCCGCCCGGGGAAGGAGGCGCGGCGGACCCATCCGCCCCGGGCCACCGCACCCTCCTGGTGTTCGCCCGGGCGCCCCGGGCCGGAGAGGTGAAGACCCGGCTGGCCGCGTCGGTGGGGGAGGACCGGGCCCTGCGGATCTACCGGCGCATGGGCCGGGAGGCGGTGGACCGGCTCCGGGGCGGTCCATGGAGGACCGTCCTCTGTTTCGACCCCCCGAACGGGGAGGCCCTGGAGGCGGTGTCCTCCTGGTTGGGCCCGGAGGACCTGTCGTTCCTCCCCCAGTCCCGGGGTGATCTGGGGGTGCGGCTCCAGGAGGCCTTCCGGACCGGGTTCCGTTCCGGCGGACCGGTCTGCGTGGTGGGGACCGACATTCCCGGGCTGGACCGGGACCGGGTCGAGGAGGCCTTCCGCCGGGTGGAGGCGCCCGGGGGCCCCGACGTGGTCCTGGGTCCCGCCACCGACGGTGGGTATTACCTCCTGGCCACCCGAAGCCCTGCCCCGGGGCTCTTCCGGGAGATCCCCTGGAGCACGGACGAGGTGCGACGCCTCACCCTGGAACGAGCCGCCGCCCTGGGGCTCGGCGTGGAGGAGCTCCCCCCCCTATCCGACGTGGACCGGGCGGAGGACCTTCCCCCGGCATACCGGGACGCCCCATGACGCCCCGTCCCGCTTGCCTCCGGGCCCGAGGAGGTCCTATCCTCGGGGCGTGGATCCCCCCGGCGTCCGCCGCACACCCCTGGAGTTCCGCCCCCGCCCGGAGCGTCCCATGAACCTCTCCCTTCCCGGAGTCGGCGGGCGACCAGGAACGCGCCCCCGGTTCCACACCCTCGAGAGCCAGACCCTGCCGGACTCGCGCTACCAGGTGCGGGTGGTGCTGGAGGCCTCGGAGTCGGAGCAGCATGAGGGTGAAGCCGAAGGGACGAACCTGGCCGAAGGGCAGATGCGGGCGGGGGCGGAAGCGACCCTCCAGGCCCTGGACGCCTTCCTCGAGGGGGCCTTCGACCTGAGCTACCGGGGGGCACGCACGGTCCGGGCCTTCGACCAGTATGTGGTGGTGGTGGCGCTCCGGGCCCACCCACGGGACGCGTCCCGGGAATCCCTGGACCTCATCGGGTGCGTGGCCATCCCCGACCGGGAGCTGGCCCGGGGCTCGGCCCTCGCCGTGCTCAACGCCACGAACCGGCTGGTGGAGGGTGCCCGGAGGGCTCGCATGCATCGGGACGGCCCCCGGGAACCCTCGCCCGGCGGCGGGGGCCCATCCCGCCCCCCGGAGACATGACGGAGCTCTTCGCCGGACCCCTGGGGCCCCTCCTCATCTTCGGGCTCCGGATCGTGGACGTGTCCCTCGCCACCCTCCGCATGCTCCTCACCATGCGGGACGCCCGTAAGGTGGTCCCGTTCATCGGGCTCGTCGAGTCCCTCATCTGGGTGGTGGCGGTGGGCACCGCCATCCAGAACCTCCACTCCGTCTGGCACGTCCTGGGCTACTCCGGGGGATTCGCCTCGGGCACCGCCGTGGGGCTCTGGCTCGAGGGGAAGCTGGCGGTGGGGCTCGCCACCGTCCGTGTGATCAGCACCTTCGAGGGAGAGGCCGTGGCCGACGCCCTCCGGGAGCGGGGCTTCGGGGTGACCGAGTTTCCGGGGTACGGGCGGCAGGGCCGGGTGGCCATGATGTACACGGTGGTGAAGCGTCGACAGATCCCCCAGGTCCTGTCGGTGGTGGAGGGGGTGGATGCCGACGCCTTCATCTCCGTGGAGGAGCCCCGGACCATCCGGAGGGGATGGATGTTCCCGGTGCGCCGGAAGTAGCCCCGACGGGACGCTAGCCGTCCGCTCCCTCCGCCAGGGCCTCCCGGAAGGCGGCCACGGCCCGGTCCACCCCGGCGTCGTCCACCTCCAGGTGGAGCACCGCCCGGATCCGGCCCGGGCCGAAGGCCCCCAGGGCCACGCCGCGGCGCCCCACCCCCTCCAGGAGGGACTCCACGGTCCGCCCCAGGGCCGAGACGTCCACCATGACGATATTGGTCTCCGGTGGAGGCGCAGCCACCCCCGGGAGGCCGTCCAGCCCTTCCGCCAACCGCCGGGCCCTCCGGTGGTCCTCCACCAGGCGCTCCCGATGGTGCTCCAGGGCATGGAGCCCGGCCGCGGCCAGGATCCCCGCCTGGCGCATCTGGCCCCCCAGGCGCCTCCGGATCCGCCACCCCCGCTCCAGGACGGAACGGGGGCCGGCCAGCATGGAGCCCACCGGGGCGCCGAGCCCCTTGGAGAGGCAGGTCATGACGGTGTCCGCGGGAGCCGCCAGGGCGGCGGGAGGCTCCCCCAGGGCAGCGGCGGCGTTCCAGAGCCGGGCCCCGTCCAGATGGATCCGGAGCCCGTGGGCCCGGGCGCGGTCCGCGAGCTCCGCCGTCCCCTGGGGGGTCATGATCCTCCCCCCGGAGCCCAGGTGGGTGTTCTCCAGGACCAGGACCGTCCCCCGGGGCTGGAAGGGGGAGGGGGGGTGGACCGCCGCCTCCAGCTCCCCCGGGGAGAGGAGCCCGTCCGCCGCAGGGATCCCCCGGGGCTGCATCCCCCCATGGGCGGCCACCGACCCCTCCTCCCAGTGGAGGAGATGGGCTCCCGCCTCGGCCAGCACCTCGGTCCCGGGCTCTCCCAGGGCCAGGATCCCCGTCTGGTTCGCCATGATCCCCGAGGGGAAGAAGAGGGCCGCCTCCTTCCCCAGCAGCTCCGCGGTACGAAGCTCCAGGGCCCGGACGGTGGGGTCCTCTCCGAAGCAGTCGTCCCCCACCTCAGCCCGGTGCATGGCCTCCCGCATGGCCGGCGTGGGGCGGGTCACCGTGTCCGAGCGGAGGTCCACCCGGGGGAGGGAGGACTCCTCTCCGGAGGGGGGGGTCACTTCCCGTCCAGCTTGGCCCTCACCTGTCCCAGGCGGCGGAAGATGGCCACCACCCATCCGAAGAGGAGGAGCCAGGCCAGGGCGTACGCGATGAAGACGTGCCAGAAGTCCCGCATCCGGGGTCCGGCGGCCGCCTGGGCCTCCAGGGTTCCGGGAAGGAGGACCAGGACCAGGACCGCGGGGAGGAGCACCGCGGCGACGAGGGCGAGGGAACGGAGCATGGTCATGGGGTCAGGGCTCCTTCGGCGGCGGGACCACCCCCGGGAAGCCCCCCGGAAGGGGAGGCCCGGAGTCGGCGCTCCGCCTCCGCCTCCAGGCGGGCGGTGCCGTATCGGAGCAGGAAGAGGGCGAAGAAGAGCACCACCCAGGCGCCCAGCGCCGTGAGGAGGGTGGTGAGCATGTCGGGGTGGAGCTGGGGGCCGTCGGTCCGGGCCACCACCGGCTGGGGGTGGAGGGAGCGGAACCAGAGGACGCTCATGTGGATGAGGGGGATGTTGAAGGCTCCCACGATCCCCACCACCGCCGCGAACCGCTTCCCCCGCTCGGGGCTCTCCGTGGCGTTCCTCACCATGAAGTAGCCCACGTAGATGAACCAGAGGAGGAGGGTCAGGGTGAGGCGGGGCTCCCAGGTCCACCACGTCCCCCAGGCCAGCTTCGCCCAGAGGGGGCCGGAGAGGAGGACGATGGTGGTGAACAGGATCCCCCCCTCCGCCGCGCTCACCGCGGCCTGATCCAGCTTCTCCTCGCCCAGCCACAGGTACATGGCGGAGCAGATGGCCACCATGCCGAAGGCCAGGAAGCCCACCCACGCCGCCGGGACGTGGATGTAGAAGATCCTCTGTACGATCCCCATGGAGGCCTCCGTGGGGACGAAGAAGAAGACCTGCCAGTGGAAGAGGACGGTGAGGGCCACGCCCGCAAGCCCCAGGAGCAGCGCCCCCCAACGGACGGTTCCAATGGACATCATTCCTCCACGATGAAACGGAAGAGCATCACCCCTGCCGTGAGGGCGAGGAGGGTGAAGGCTCCCAGGATTCTCAAGTTGCCCATCACCTCCTCGGGAGGGAAGCCCGCCAGGAGGGAGGCGGTGGCCGCCACCCCGAAGACCACCAGGGGGACCAGGAGGGGAAAGAGGAGGATGGGGAGGAGGGTCTCCCCCATCCGGGTTCCCGCGGTGATCCCGCTGAAGAGGGTGCCCAGGGCGGTGAAGCCCAGCACGCCCAGGAGCAGGACCCCCGCCAGGGGAAGGGGGTTCCCGGGCACCTGGAGCTGGAAGAAGATCCCGAAGACCAGCACCGTCACCCCCGTCACCAGGAAGAGGAGGACGGCGTTGGAGAGGACCTTCCCCAGGTAGAGGGCCTCCCGGGGGAGGGGCGCCGCCAGGAGCCCCTGGAGGGCCCCGTCCTCCTTCTCCAGCTCGAAGGTCCGGCCCAGCCCCAGGAGCCCCGCCAGGACCAGGGTCATCCAGATGAGGCCGGCGGCGATCTCCCGGGGGTGCACCGCCGTCCGGTCCACGGCGTAGTTGAAGAGGAGGGCGGTGAGGACCACGAAGGCCCCCATGGCCGCGATGCGTTCCCGGGTCCGGAGCTCCACCCTCAGGTCCTTGGCCGCCACGGCCCAGACCTGGGCCAGGAACCGGCTCATGTCCTGGCCTCCGCCAGCGCCACCCGCTCCCGGTAGAACCGCTCCTCCCCGCCTCGGGGGAGCTCCTGGCGGGTCCCCAGGAAGGCGAAGCGCCCCCGGGCCTGGATGGCCACCCGGTCCGCCAGGGAGAGCCCCTCCAGGAGCTGGTGGGTCACCAGGACCACGCTCCGGTTCCCGTCCCGGAGGCGCTCCAGGACGTCCCGGAGGAGGGCCGCGGCGTGGAGGTCCAGCCCGGTGAAGGGTTCGTCCAGGAGGACCAGGGCCGGGTCGTGGAGGAGGGTCCGGGCCAGGGCCAGGCGCTGCCGCATCCCCCGGGAAAACTCCCGGACCATGCGGTCGCCATGGGGAGCCAGTCCCACCTCGAGGAGGCGCTCCTCCACCCGGTCCTCCAGCCCGTCCACCCCCTGGAGCCGGCCCCAGAACCGGAGGTTCTCCCGGGCGCTCAGCGCCTGGTAGAGGAAGGTGCGGTGGGAGAGGACGCCCAGTTCACCCCGCCAGGCGGTGAGCGATGGGTCCCGGATCTCTCCCCGGAGGAGGATGTCCCCCCGGGTGGGCCGAAGGGTCCCGGCCAGCATCCCCAGCAGGGTGGTCTTCCCCGCCCCGTTGGGGCCCAGCACCACCAGGAGCTCTCCCAGGGCGAGCCGGAAGGAGATCCCATCCACCGCCTGGACGGGGCCGTAGCTGCGGGCCCT